>DASUOZ010000752.1:0-6117 GCA_036276375.1 Pyrinomonadaceae bacterium
GGAACTGAAGGCTTGGCAGAACTTCCCGCGCTGCCTTGTGCAACGGCCATGCCGTCTCGGAAACGCCGTAAAACTTGGGATGTTGGTGGTCCAGCGGAAGGGGCGCCGCCGAATGTGTTACCGATGGTGACGCCGAACGGAAACGCGTTTCCCAAAACTTTTCTGCGGAATCACGAGGGCTTTGGACTTTTATTTGAGAAGGCAGGCGGGCAGGAGTCAAGAAATCGTCCGCTGAGGTTGCGGTGCCGCACGCCGCAATGCAGTAGGACGACAAAGCGTCTCGGCGATCTTCGATTGCCGAGGCGCATTTATTTTTGTTGGGACTTCGACGGCGGTTCGAATTCGTCGCTTTCAGACAGAATACTTTCGGTGTTTGCGAGCTGCATCGTGAGCAGCGAGGGTTTGTAGTCGAAGGCTTTCGGCCCGCCGCGCGTGTTCTGCACCAGCATCACCAGATAATCCTGGTTCTCTCTGAACCGGCTAACGCTACCGCGCTGGTTCATAATCACAAACAACAGCGTCTCGCCGTTTGCGGCGCGCAGCTGGCCGACGAGCGAGCTGGCGCCGCCGTCGGTTCTAAGCAGCGTCCCTGTTTTGGCGATCACGCTGCCGCGCCAGGCAGGGCCCGTGAAACGATCTTCCAGCGTGCCGGGATCGATACCCGCAACCGGCAGGATCGCGGCAGGTGATAGTCGATGCTTCTGCAGCTCGGCGAGCAGCGCGCGATAGACCTTCATCATCACGCGTGGCGAGATACGGTTTACGCCGAGACCGCTCAGCGTAGCGAACTTCAGATCGTCGGGCATCAGTTTGAGTTCGGCGATCAACCGTTGCTGCACTGCCGCGGGTCCGCCGAGTGATTCGCCGATGCGAGCGGCCATGAAGTTGTTCGAGTAGCAGAGCAGCACCTTGAGAATGTCGACGAGCCTGCTCGATCTCTGCGTCAGGAGTAGTTTCGCCGCGGTCGGCACGGGAGCGACCCCGACGCCGCCCATTACGGCCACGCTCGGTACCCTTTCCAGACTCGCACGATCGTTCAGGAGCGTACGTTCGTAGTTCCAAGCCTGTACGGCTGCGGCGCGGCGCAGTGTCGAGTCGAGCGTGTCGTACAACTGCTCGCCGGAACGGGTCGCGGAGCTGCTGAAGTTCATCGTGAAGCCGGGCGCGACAAAGAGATCGCCGGTGACTTGCTTGATGCCGAGCGTGTTCAGCTCGCGCGCGACAAGTATCGCGTGTTCGTAGTGAAAAGATGGATCGCGTCCGGAAACGTACAGATTGCCGGTGATCACGCCGGTCGTTTTGTCCAACTGGCCGTCGGTCCAGACTGCGGTCGCGAAGCGATGATCCGGGCCGAGTGTTCTCAGTGCGACGAGGGCGGTGGCGAGCTTCAGGGTCGAAGCCGGGTTGAACTGCTCGGTTTCGTTTTGTGACGAGACGATCCTGCCGTCGAGCGTTTCAACCAGCACGCCCTGGATGCCGTACAGCGGGCGAACCGATTCAGACGGCGAAGGCGAGGGCGACGCAGCCGAAACGGGCGACGGAGCAGGTTCTGTGGGCGGAATCGTTTGCGGCGCCTGTTGTGCAGCAGCACTGAACGCGGCGACAAATACCAACATCGCCACACCAAACAGCCATTTCAACCGGGACGTCATTCTCGTTAAGCAAACTCCAAAATCAGATTCGGGGAAAGTGAGGTAGCGGTGGACCCGCGGGGCCATCATACCACAGAAGATAGATGACAAAGATGATTCAAGAGTTCGTTGACAATGTTTCGAAGCCGCTCATAGAATCGCGGTGTTGACAACTACAGTGCTACGCAATCAAGAACCCGTCACAGTTGAACGAGTGGTTGCCACTCACCGGGCGCGCCGCAAAGAGATTCGCAAGCGGCTCGGCGAGTTTGAGGAAGTTTGGCGCAAAGGTTCCGACGCGCGGCTCTGGGAAGAACTTGCGTACTGCATCTTCACTGCCGGTGCTTCCGCGCGCATGGGCCTCGATTCAGTCGACGCGGTGAGACCTTTGCTACTGGACGGCGCAGCCGAAGCGATGACTGCCGCGCTGAAGCAAGCGGGCGCGCATCGTTTTCCTGTCGCGCGGCCGCAGTACATCGTCATCACGCGCAACTACTTCCGCGCAAACTTCGGCATGGCCTTGCGGAAACGGTTACGCAGCTTCCGCGACCCTTTCGAGCGGCGCGACTGGCTGGCCCAGGAAAAAGAGGTCAAAGGACTGGGCTACAAAGAATCCAGTCACTTCCTGCGGAACATCGGCGTCAAAGGCCACGCGATTCTTGATAAGCACGTGATGCGGTGTTTGGCGGAAGTCGGCGTCGTCGATTCAGCCAAGCCGCCGCAAACGCGCCGGAAGTATCTCGACGTCGAGCAGGAGTTGATTCGCTTCGCGAAAGACATTGGCGTCGATTTCGATGAACTGGATCTAGTGCTGTGGTCGATGAAGACAGGCGAGATTCTGAAATAGGTGTGAATCATGCAGTCTAAAAGCAAGCGACGTCTTCTGCGAATGGCGGCCTGCGGTGTGGCCGCTTTCGTCTTTTGTTTGTTCCTCACGGGCGCCGCACAAACTGCCTTTGCCTCGAGCGCAGACAAGAAGGCCTACAGCAAGGGATATCGCGCCGCGCGCAAAGGCGAGTATCCGCAGGCCGAGAAGATCTTTCGCGAGCTGCTCGAGAAGGACGCGCACGACATCGAAGCGCGACTCGGGCTGAGTTTCACTCAGCTCAAACAGCGAAACTTGCAGGCCGCTTACGACAACGCCGCGCGCGTGATCATGCTGGACCCACTGTCAGCACGCGGCCACGCGTTGCTGGGCGCGGCGATTCTCGGCGCCGGTGAATTTCGTTTGTCGGTGGAAGAGTTTCGTACTGCGCTGGCGCTCAACCAGAACGAGGCGCTCGCAGTCGCCGGACTGGCGATGGTCGACTTCTATGAGAATCGACTGCAACTTGCAATCAACGGCTTACGCCGCGCAGTCAGCATGGACCCGGACGAGCCGGACTACATTTTCAGTCTCGGCCAGGCAGCAGCGAGAAGTGAAAAGTATCGGGAAGCCGCGGACGCTTACGAGCGGTTCCTAATTGTCGCTCCGAAGACCGACACCGATCGCCGAGATCGGATTCTCGGGCTGATCGCTTTTCTTCGTTATCTCGGCAAGCAAGGCTCACTTTACGTGCCGAGCGGCGACCATCGCACATCCATTTCGTTTGACGCGACTGACAACCGGCCCATCCTGGAAGTGCGTGTGAATGGCTCGAAAGAGATGCTGAAGTTTGTGCTCGACACCGGCTCGGGCATGTCGGTGATTTCCGAAGAAACCGCGAAACGTTTGAACATCAGGCCGGTGGCGCGCGGCGGTCTGGCGCGCGCGGTTGGCGGTGGTGGGAAGTTTGAGATCGTCTATGGCTATCTGAGTTCGATCGAGGTTGGAGAAGTTCGCGTTGAGAGTGTACCGGTTTACATCCGGAAGTTTTTCGACACGAACATCCCAGTTGACGGTTATCTGGGACTGTCCGTGATTTCGAAGTTTCTTGCTTCGTTAGACTACGGCACGCGCCGCATGTCTCTGGTTCGTCAAAATCAAGCGGACGAGTTGGAGCCGTGGACTGCGAAACGTCCGGAAGGAATGTTGGCGCTGGCGCCGATGTCGCCCAACGATGGTTCGGTGGAAGTGCCGTTGCGTTCGACGTCGAGCGGGTTTTTGAGCGGCGAAGTGACGCTCGATGGATTTGACAAGTCGTTAAACTTTATCGTTGATACTGCGGCGAGCATCACCGTCATCTCGGAGAAGCTTTCGCAGGAAGAACAGCTTCTCGATCTGTTGCAGCCGTCGAAGATGCGTGTGTTTGGCGCCGCGGGCGTGGCTGAAGACGTGAAGCTTTTGCAGTTGCCGCGTTTGAGTTTGGGATTGAGTAGACTCGAAAAGATCAACGCGGCCGTACTCGATATGGAACCGGTAAACGAAACAGCGGGGTTTACGCAGAGTGGAATTCTCGGTGGGAATTTCCTGCGCCACTTCCGCGTCTACTTCGACTTCGCGCGCGGCGCGATGCGTCTGGAGCCGTTGAATCGGAAACCGAAAACTGTCGAGAATATCAACCAGGAAGTAGTATCGACTCCATGAAGCAGGCTCTTTATCTCGAGACATCAGTAATCGGCGCTTACCTCGATAACGGTGAGCCTTTTCGCCGCGACCTGACGATCCGCTGGTGGGAACATGAGATGCCGGATTACCGCGCTGTGATCTCGCCGCTCGTTACGTCTGAGCTCGCGCGCGTGCAGGAACCGCATCGCACTTCGTATCTGAAACTGATCCGCGATCTCGAACAGGTCGAGCTCAGTGAAGAAGCAGCGATACTGGCCGAAGGTTACATCGCGCGCGGCATCTTTCATCGCAAGTACATCGCGGATGCGCTGCACGTAGCGATTGCGTCGTTTCACAAGATCGATTATTTGGTAACGTGGAACTTCGGTCACCTGGCCAACGTGCGGCGTCAGGCGCGTATCAGGTTGTTCAATACCGCGGCCGGTTTTTATGTGCCGATGATCGTGACGCCGGAGTTTTTAGTTTCGGAGGCTACGGAAAAAGCGAGTTAATTGTTGATTGAGGATTTTCGATTGCTGATTTTCAATCGAAAATCGAAAATCACAAATCAAAAATGTCATATGTATCGTCGCCCAAGATTTTTGGAAGTGTTGCACTCGATTCGGGAAGAGATGTCGCGCGAAGCTGATTACGACGTCGACCTGTTTGCGGAGATGGTCCGCTCGGGTGTGCAGCCGTTGCATGGTCCACAACGCGTGATCCGCGGTTTCCGGACTCGCGCGCCGCGAGCGGAAAATGGCAACGGCAAGACCGCCAAACGTAGACAGCGGAAGCGGAGCGCGCAATAATGCACGCAGCCAAAAATTGCAGATTCTTATGAACCCTACTTTCGAAACGATCGGTCTGGAGGTTTCTAGCGAGAAAGCTTTCAACTACCTGGCGGAACGGGCAGGTGATCAGGGCGAAGCAACACAACTCAGTCGCCGCGGCGCTGTGTTGCATGGCCGGTGTTGGAAGCTGGGAGAGGGTCTCGAAGTTTGGACCGTTCTTTACGAATCGGGCAGCGACGTGTTTTACGCCGATTGCCGTCCCGGGTTTCGCGCCCGCTACATTCAAACGATCGCGCCGTGGGCTTTGACTGAGTATGACGAGGAAGGCGAGGCAGTCATTCACGGTTATCGCGAAGGGACGGATTGCGAAGTGCTTTTTGAATTGCAGAATCTGACGGAAGTCGGCCCGGCGGGTTTTGGCGCGCAGGAGTTGCACATCGGTTTGTGCGGTCTCGCGTATCGCGCTCGGGTTCGTCGTAGTAAGGTCGACACACACTGGATGCCGCTCGAAAAGGCCGCTCCGGCTCGCGCGGCGCATGAAAATGATTGGAGCTTGTGTGGCCGCATCAT
The DNA here is from genome assembly GCA_036276375.1 of Pyrinomonadaceae bacterium. Classification (GTDB taxonomy): domain Bacteria; phylum Acidobacteriota; class Blastocatellia; order Pyrinomonadales; family Pyrinomonadaceae; genus PSRF01. The sequence continues at coordinate 5,460 of DASUOZ010000752.1, forward strand.
CGCCTTCAAGCCTTTGAGAAATCCGCTATCCGGCGGTGAGCTGTTCTGGATTCACCTGGATCTCGAACGTATCAAGCTCGAAGTGCTCGTCAACCGGCGTGCGTTGCGTGGTGAGTTGGCCGTCGGTGCGAGTTTGGAAGCAGAGGTTTGGTTGCAGGGACACGTGCTCGACGAACACGCATTGCGTTTGCGCTACGAAGGCGTTGACCTCGCGCACACTCGGGCCAGTTTCTGGTCGTCACTGAAGAGAAAGAATTAGAACCATCCACAGATTACGCAGACTTCGCCTGCATTAACCCGCTCTGTTGTGTAATTTGTGGATGGCTTTCCCGAACTGGATGAAACGAGTTCTCGTCGTTGTTTTCATAGTCCTCACACTGCTCCTGGGTCTCTATATTTTTAATCAATACTGGACTCATCGCTTCGACGCGTTGATTGCACGTCAGGCCGCGATCTATCGCGTCGATCCGGATCTCGTCTGGAGCATCATTTACGAAGAGACTTACTTCAGCCCGTGGAAGGACGGCGCCGACGGCGAGATTGGTCTGATGCAGGTGACGCCCACCGTCGGCCGCGAGTGGGCCACGGAAACCGGCATGCGCGAGCTCGAACGGCAGATGGCGACAGATCCGGAAAGCCTGCTGCGCGATCCGGAACG
>DASUOZ010000753.1:0-2693 GCA_036276375.1 Pyrinomonadaceae bacterium
CTCGCACGGCCATTCCCGGAAATCGTCTTGATCTGTACCTCGGTGGCGCCCGGATCGATCCGGTCGGTATCAACTCGCTCCAGTTTTTCCCCGCGCCTAATCAGACCGGACCGCTCGGTTCGAGTGTTTTCGGGAATTACCTGTCATTCGGACTCCGGCCCACAAACATGAATCAGTACACGACCAAGCTCGACTTCGTCGCGACTGACAAACACCGGCTTTCCGGCAGCTTCTCGCACCGCAAAAACGATCGCATCGCGGGCGATCCCGTTCCCCGCTTCCCGCTGCCGTTCACGTCGCAGGGAGCTTTCAATCAACAATTCAAATCAATTCTGGTGCGCTTCCAGGACGATTACACCTTTGGCCCAACGCTCCTGAATCACTTCAACGTCGGCTTTACGCGCTACGACGTCGCGAATCGCAACACGACCGATCCGTTCGACACCGCCTCGTTGGGTTTTCCCATCAACGCAACGCAGAACAGCGCCTTTCCCCGACTCGGCTTTCCCGGTTACGGCGATCCCGTCAGCTCGATTGACCCTCGTGCTTATCAAGACATCGGTTCGAGTTTCTTTACCGATCATATCTTCGATACAACCTGGCACATCTCCGACTCCGTGGTTTACGTCAGAGGCAAACACTCCTTCAGGTTCGGCGCGGAAGTGCGGACGAATCAATTCAACTTCCGGCAAAGAATCGACCCCGGCGGCTCGTTCAATTTCCGCCACGACCAAACTGCGGCAGATTTCGATCCCGACGGCGGCTGGCCCATCGCCAGTCTCATCACGGGCGCGACCGAATTCTCTTTCAACTCAAACAACTCGATCGACCCGCAGTTTAGACAACTGACACACGGTTATTTCGCTCAGGACGACTGGCGGATTACGCCTCGTCTGACGTTGAACCTCGGGATTCGTTACGACGTGCCCGGCCAACGATACGAAGCTCGTAACTTCTATCGCGGTTTCGATCCAAATGCTCTCAACCCCGAGGTCGGACGCCTCGGCGCACTCGCAGGAGCGGCGGGCCAGAGTGGCGTGCAGGCTGCCCAGCGTTCGCTCGTTAAGAATGATTATTCAAATTTTGGCCCAAGACTTGGCGTGGCTTACGCGTGGAACGATCACACCGTGATTCGCGGCGGTATCGGTCTCTACTACTCACCAATCATCTACGGGTTTGAAGGTCAAAACGAACTGAATACGGGACTGATTGGTTACAACACCGCCTCAGGACCGCGAACACCCGACGGCCGCAACGCGCGGTTCTTCCTGTCGCAGTACCCATCGATTCCGCCGATCGCTCCCGACAGTCAGTTCATCGGCGCGGACGTGCAATTCTTCGATCCGGATTTCAAGACCGGACGCACGTTGCAATACAGCGTCGATATACAGCGCGAGTTACCGTGGAACTTCGTCGCGTCCGTGGGATATATCGGCCACCACGGCACGCGCCTGCGATCTAATTTCCAACGGTTAAACGCGCTGCCTCTCAACGCGCTGCGGCTGGGTTTCCCTGTCCTTAACATGTCGCTCGCGGACGCTCTGGCGAATCCGACGATCGTCGCCTTTGCACAGAGCGCCGGAGTGGCGTTGCCTTCATCGCCGGATGCGGTGTTCCCCGGGTTCACCGGCAGCGTCGGGCAAGCACTCAAGCCGTTCCCGCAATACAACCGCATCAACAACATTCTCGAGAGCCAGGGCACGAGCGACTACAACGCACTTCAGGCAAAGCTCGAACGACGCTTTTCGCGCGGCATTCAAGTTGGCGCGTCATACACTTTCGCGAAGCTCATCACGGACGCGTCTGAAGATTTGTTCGGCGGATCACCGCTTGGCGGAGTGCTGCAAAATCCGTTCGATCGCGACTCGTTCCGTTCGGTTTCTCCGAACAACGCTCCTCACGTGTTCGTCGTCAATTACCTCGTAGAACTGCCGTTTGGTAAGAACAGGCGTTATCTGAACAGCGGTGGTTTTGTGGATCGACTCGTCGGCGGGTGGCAGATTAACGGCATCCAACGTTATCAGTCGGGCGTACCGCTGAGTTTCTTCACGTCCGATCCGCTCTTCACTGACTTCATGCAACTGACGGGTTATCTCGGAAACCTGCGACTGAACGCAACCGGCCAGCCGTTTGAGAGCAATGGTGAGTTCATCGACAACCGCTTTGGGAGACAAGAGATCAATCCGGCGGCGTTCGCACCTCCGCCTCAGTTTGGCTCAGGCTTTAACAACAACCCGAGCGGCGCTCCGATCGGCTCTGCTGCTTACGCCGCTTACTACGCCGATCCGCTGCGCTTCTTCGGCACGCTTGCTCCAGCGCTCAGCTTTGTACAGTCGCAGCCGTTCTACAGCGAAGATTTCAGTCTGCTGAAGAAGACGCGGATAACGGAGACGGTATCGTTTGAGTTGGGCGCCGAGGCGTTCAATGTTTTCAATCGAACGTACTACTTCTTCCCGACTACCGATCTGCGCGACGCCGTAAACTTCGGTTTCCAAAGTGTCGGCGCAAACAATCCGCGGAGAATACAAATCCGTTTAAGGCTGCTTTTCTGAACGTGAAACGTTACGGGCGAGAAATCGTGTGGCTCACCGTCGCTGCAATGCTGATTGCAGCGACGTGGACCACTGCGCACGCGTTTGGCCAGCAAACATCTAAAACAACAAAACGTGTCGCCGAGAACGTAGACACGCAAA
>DASUOZ010000754.1:0-7004 GCA_036276375.1 Pyrinomonadaceae bacterium
GCGCCTTGATCTTCTCCGGCTCGTCCGGCTGCAAGCGCAAAGTCGCGCCCAACAGGAGCTCGCCTTCCGCGAACGACGTGTGACGATAGTTCCACTGAATGCTGCTGCCCGGAATCTCAACCACCCTGCCTTCGCGCGCCACGCGCACTGTTTCCGTAACGACGCCGATCTCGTGACCGAAGGCGCCGGCGTTCATCCAGAGCGCCCCACCAACGGTTCCGGGAATACCACCGAGTCCTTCGATTCCCGACAAACCCGCCCGCGCGACGTCGACGCACAGGCGCGGTAACGAATAACCCGCACTCACGGAAACCAGCTCAGCTTCGATCCGCACTTCGCCCTTCATGTCGCTCAAACTCAAAACCACGTAGTGGTGATCGTGATCGTCCGCCAGCACGTTGCTGCCCGAGCCGAGTGGGCGCCAACCGATACCGGCCTGGTCCAACTCGTAAACGATCGCCGCCGCCTGTTCTTCGGTCTCCGGCGAGATGACCCAATCGATCGCGCCGCCGACGCGCAAGCTGGTCAACTCCGCAAAACGTTTCCCGCGCTCCGCGCGCACGCCGAGCCGGGCCGCGATCTCTTCGAGCGCACGGTCGCGTTGCTCCAGTTGATCGGGTTTTGTTTCCGTCAAATCCACTGCTAAATAGACTTCCCCTGTGATTGCTCGCGGAGTAAAAAGAGCAGCTGCTCACTTACTCGATTCACAGTTCCGGCTCCGAGCGTCAGAACCAGATCGCCCGGTTGAATGCGCTCGACCATCGCCGCGGCAGCGTTGTCGAGCGACCCGATGTAGTTAACGTCCTTGTGTCCGAAGCGTTTGATCGCCGCAGTCAACGCGTCCGCCGTGACGCCTTCTATTGGATCTTCGCTGGCAGCGTAGATGTCGGTAATGAACAACACGTCTGCGTTGTTGAATGAACGCGCAAACTCCTGCATCAAATCGTGCGTACGCGTGTAACGATGCGGCTGAAACAAAACCACGATTCGCCGGCCGCCGGAACCCAGCTTCGCGGCCGCGAGCGTCGCGCGAATCTCCGTCGGATGATGACCGTAGTCGTCAACCACCAGGATGCCGTTCACCTCACCTTTCGCCTGGAAACGCCGTCCAGCGCCCGTAAAACTGTACAAACCTTCGGCAATCTTCTCGAACGGCACCTCTAATTCGAATCCAACGGCGATCGCGGCGAGCGCGTTGTACACGTTATGCACTCCCGGCACGCGCAGGACCATCTCGCCAATTACGTCCGGGCCACGCCACACACTGAAACTTGATCCGAAATTGCTGTCGTGCCGGATGCCGTGCGCCGAAACGTCGGCCTGCGCGCTCAGGCCGTAAGTCATGCGGCGGCGTTCGAGCAGCGGAATGATCGCCTGCACGTTCGGATCGTCGAGGCACAAAACCGACGAACCGTAGAACGGCACCTTGTTCACGAAACTCGCGAAGCAAGCGCGCACGTCGTCCATGTCGTGGTAGTAATCCATATGCTCGCGATCGATGTTCGTGACGACCGCGATCGTCGGCGTCAACATCAGAAACGATCGATCGCTCTCGTCGGCCTCGACGACCATCAGATCGCTCGCGCCCAGATGCGCGTTCGAGCCAAACGCGCCCACAACACCGCCGACCACCATCGTCGGATCGAGTCCCGCGTGGTCCAACACCGTCGCGACCATCGAAGTCGTCGTCGTTTTTCCATGTGAGCCCGCGACTGCGACCGTGTGCGGTTTCAGTCGCATGAGCTCCGCGAGCATCTCGGCGCGCGGAATAACCGGAATCGAACGCTGGTGCGCCTGAACGATCTCGGGATTGTCGTCGCGCACGGCGGTGGAGCGAACCACGACGTGCGGGTGACCGACGTTCTCAGCACTGTGACCTTCAAAGATCTCTACGCCCATTTGCTGCAGGCGATCGGTGACGCCGGAACGTTTCAGATCCGAACCGGAGACACGAAAGCCAAGATTGATTAGTACCTCGGCAATACCGGACATGCCGATGCCGCCGATGCCAACGAAATGGACGTGTTGTATCCGTCTAAACATCCGTTCTTAACCTCCCTTAAATCTGCCTTCCCACCAACCCTTCGATCAGGTCTACGGCCGCTACAGCGGCATCTCCCCGCGCTAATCGTCGACTTGCCTCCTCCATACGATCGAGCTGAGAAGGATCCTGAGATAAATCCCGGATTTCCTGGAGCAAACGCTCCCCACTCAGCTCCTGCTGCACGATCATTCGCGCCGCGCCCGCCGACTGCAACGCTTCCGCGTTCTTGCGCTGATGGTCGTCGGCCGCGTAAGGAAACGGAATCATGATCGACGCCTTTCCCGCCGCGATTAACTCCGCCGTCGTCGTTGCGCCCGCGCGACAGATAACCAAATCCGCCGCGGCGAAGTCGTCCATCATGTTGTCAATGTAACTGCAAACTTCCGCGTGTTCGTGCCAACCCGCCGCCGCGTATCCCGTCTTCACTTTCTCAAAGTCCGCAGGCCCGGTCTGGTGTTTGATCCGCAAATCAACCGGCAAACTCTTCAGTCCCGGCAACGCCGCGACCATCGCTTCATTGATCGCACGCGCACCCTGCGAACCGCCAAAAACCAACAACGACATCTTGCCCGGCTCACGACGTTTCGCGGGTATTTCAAAAAACTCTCGCCGCACCGGATTGCCGGTCACGATTCCCTTACCACGAAAAAACGGCAACGCCTGTTCAAAAGAGACCGCCGCGCGATTCACAAAACGTGCCAACACGCGGTTGGTCCAACCCGGCAACGCGTTCGACTCCATCACGAGCGTCGGCCGCCGCAGCAACGCCGCCATCAACACAACCGGGCCGGAAACATAACCACCGGCGCCAACCACCACGTCGGGCGCAAACGCCCGAATCAAGCGCCCGGCGGAAACAAAACTCTTCGGCAGGATCACGACGCCTTTCATGCGCGCCACGAAACTGACGTTCTTCAGACCCGCACTATCAATGAGCGTCAGTTCGAATCCCGCCTTCGGCACGAGCTTCGTTTCCAATCCGCGCGCGGTGCCGACAAAGCGAACTTTCGACTGCGAATCGCGTCGCCTGATCTCCTGCGCGACTGCGATTCCCGGATAAATGTGCCCGCCAGTGCCACCGGCTGCGATCAAAACCTTCATTTTCAATTGCCGATTGCCGATTGCCGATTTGAGGCCGTCCGCGGCTTACTAAAATCGACAATCGGCAATCGAAAATCGGCAATCGCCCCGCTCGCATGTTGCGAAACGTTCAGCAGGATGCCGACCGCCGCCAGCGTCGGCACAAGCGACGAACCGCCGTAAGAGATAAACGGCAGCGGAATTCCCTTCGTCGGCACGAGGGAAAGCACGACGCTGATGTTGAAGAGCGCCTGCGCGACGATGCTGGTCACGATGCCGAGACTTAGCAACATTCCGAACCTGTCGGGTGCGAGTAACGCCGTTCTTATGCCGCGCCAGAGAAACAACGCAAACACCGCAACGACCGCCAACGCGCCAACAAGCCCAAGCTCCTCGCCGACCACGGCGAAGATGAAATCCGAATGCGCGAACGGCAGAAACAGCATCTTCTGTTTGCCTTCGGCGAAGCCGAGGCCTTGTACTCCGCCCGAACCGACCGCGATCAACGATTGGACCACTTGAAAACCCGCGCCCTGCTGATCGGCCCACGGATCGAGAAACGTGATCAAGCGTTGCAGCCGCCACGGTACGAAGATCAACAAACCCAGCGCCACCAGGAGCGCGGGCGCCGCGGCCAGCGCGAGATGAACCACTCGCGCGCCCGCCGTGTAGCTCATCACCACGAAGATCAACGCGAGCATCATCGCGGTGCCGAAGTCCGGTTCGATCACAATCAATCCGGCGAGCCAGGCGGTGACCACGCCGCACGGAATGAACGTCCGCCACCAGTCGCCTTCCTCGCCAGCGCGTTTTTCCAGGAAGTAAGCCAGAAAGATGATCAGCGCGAGTTTCGACAGTTCCGACGGTTGCAGCGAAACGCCGGGAAGTTTGATCCAGCGATGCGCGCCGTTGGTGCTGCTGAAGCCGAACACGGCGAGGAGCGCAATGCTCGTGAAAAAGAGCAAGGTATAAACGACGCGCCGGTTTTTTAGTAGTTGATAGTTGAACTGCATCATCAACAACATGACGACAAAGCCGATGGCGACCCACACGCCCTGTTTCAGCACGTAGTAAAACTGGTTCCCGTTCTGCTTTTGGGCCATCACCGCGGACGCGCTGTAAACCATCACCACGCCGAACAGTGCAAGGCCGGTGGTCGCCGCGAAGAGCCATTTGTCTGGAGCCAGTTTGCGTGCCATTTCAGATTTGACGATGCTCGCGGCCGCGGCCTTAAGATCCGGCCTTTAGTTCCGCAACATCTCCTTTAAAAACTTTTCCTCGATGTTCGAAACTCTCGAACATATCGAAACTCGCACAAGCGGGCGCGAGCAATACGACGTCGCCCTTCTCCGCCGATTCAAACGAAAGCTCGACGGCGCGTTTCATATCGTCGGCGCGTTCGAACGGCGCATACTCACCCAACTCATTCGCGATCGTCTCTGCGTCTTCGCCGATCAGCACGAGCTTTCGCACCTTAGCTCGCACCAGCGGCGCGAGCGGCGCGTACGGCGCTTTCTTTCCCTTGCCGCCGAGAATCAAAACCAGCTTGCCCGCGTCGTTGGCAAACGCTTCGAGCGCTTTCAACGTCGCGTCGACACTCGTCGCTTTCGAGTCGTTGTAAAACCTCACGCCTCGGATCTCATCGACAAACTCGAGCCGGTGCTCGACCGGATTGAACTCCTTCACCGTCTTGCGCATCGAGTCGTACAGCGACTCAACCTCGGCGCCCGCCGCAATTCCGACCGTCAAAGCAGCGGCGACGTTCTCAACGTTATGCAGCCCACGCAACTTCATGTCGGTAACACGCAAGAGATCCTGTTCGCCTTCATCCCAACGAAAAACAAGCTCATCGCCCCGTAAAAAAACTCCGCGCTCAAGCTCTTTTCTGACGCTGAAGCTCATCACCTTTCCGCGCAAACCGTCTGCCCACGACGAAACCGTTTCGTCATCCGCGTTCAGCACCGCCACGTCGTCTTCGGTCTGGTTCATGAAGATGCGATGTTTTGCGGCCGCGTAGTCGTTGAAGGTTTCGTAACGGTCCATGTGATTCGGCGTGACATTCAGCACAACGGCGATAGACGGCCGAAACGTTTTGATCGTCTCTAATTGAAAACTGGACAACTCCGCCACCGTCCAGCCGTCGTCGCGCGAGGTCTCAACCATCGAGATCAACGCGCGCCCGATGTTTCCCCCGACCTGCACGTTCAAACCTGCGTCACGCAGCAACTCGCCGATCAGCGACGTCGTAGTCGTCTTGCCGTTGCTGCCCGTGATGGCAACGATCTTTCCTTTCAAAAAACGTGCGGCGAGTTCGACTTCGCCGATGACTTCCGCGCCTGCGCGTTCCGCGTAACGAATCGGGATGATCGTCGCCGGAACACCCGGGCTCACCACGACCAGTTGGATCTGGTCCAACAACCAACTCGGCGGCTCGCCCGGTAACAAGCCGACGCCGGCTTCCTTCAACGCCACCGCTTCCGCCGACCACTTCTCGATCGGCTTCTGATCGTTGAGTGCCACAATCGCGCCGCGTTCGATCAAAAATCTCGCGGCTGCGATCCCGCTGCGCGCCGCCCCGATTATCAAAACCTTTTTGCCACGAAGAGGCACAAAAGGCACAAAACCATTCACCTCGCTTGTCATCCTCTTTTTGTTTCTTGTGCCTCTTTGTGGCTCCTAACGAAGTTTCAAGGTCGACAAGCTCAACAACGCAAACAGAATCGCGAGGATCAAAAACCGGAACACGATCTTCGATTCCTTCCAATCCTGCATTTCAAAGTGGTGGTGCAACGGCGTCATCTTGAACAAACGCCGCCCGGTGCCGGTCGTCCGTTTCGTCATCTTGAACACGCTTACCTGCAACATCACCGAAACCGCCTCGATCACAAACACACCGCCCACCATCAACAGCATGAACTCCTGTTTGGTGAGCACCGCCACCGTTCCCATCGCCCCGCCAATCGCGAGGCTGCCGACGTCTCCCATGAACACCTGCGCGGGCGGCGCGTTGTACCAGAGAAACCCGAGACTCGCCCCGACCATCGCGCCGCAAAACACAGTCAACTCAGCCGCTTCCGGCCGATGCGTCAACTCCAGATACCCAGCCCAACGCGCGTCGCTGCTGAGATAAGTGAAACCCGTCAACGCGCCCATCGCGATCACCGTCACGCTGATCGCCAGGCCGTCCAAACCGTCAGTCAGGTTCACCGCATTCGACGATCCCAACAGCACGACGGCAATCAACACGAGGTACAGGTACGGGCCGATGAAACTTGGTCCATACGGTCTCGCAGTCGCTTTGATGAACGGGATACTGAAATTCCAGGAGTAATCGTTGCCCCCCCAAAACCGTGTCGACAAATACAGCACGGCCCAAACCATGACCGCCACCAGCAACTGCGCCAGCAACTTTTGCCGGCCCGTCAACCCGAGACTGCGCCGCTTCGCAATCTTCCAGTAGTCGTCGACAAACCCGATCAACCCGAAGAAGAGTGTCGCGAGCATCGCCGTCCAAACGTAGACACTCGACAAGCGCGCCCACAACAACGTCGAGATCAAGACGGAACCCACGATCAGCACACCGCCCATCGTCGGCGTGCCGCGTTTGACCATATGTCCCTGCGGACCTTCTTCGCGAATCTGCTGGCCCACGTTCAACCGTCTCAACCACTCGATCAGCTTGCCGCCGAAGATGAGGGAGATCAACAACGCGGTGATCGTCGCGTACGCGGTGCGAAACGTGACGTACTGAAAAACGTTGAGGGCCTTTACGAGATACCAATCCTTATCTTTGAAGTGAGTGAAGAGCAACTCGTAAAGAAGGTAGTAGATCATTGCCGATTGTCGATTGCCGATTGTCGATTGTCCGCTGTTAGCTCGG
>DASUOZ010000755.1:0-2305 GCA_036276375.1 Pyrinomonadaceae bacterium
CGGAAGACGGAACGCTGCTGGCGCTCGAGGAAGCGACCGGTCGCCTGCTTTGGCGGTATCGCACCAAGGGCGCGGTACGTGGTCCAGTCGCAGTAGCAGAGAACACCGTGTTTTTTGGATCGGGCGATGGTTACGTCTACGCGGTCAGCGCCGACAAAGGGCGTTTGAAGTGGCGCAAGCGAACGGGTGCGGGAGTGGAAGCAGTCACACTCGCCGGCGATACGATTCTCGCGGCGTCGCTGGATAACTTCGCTTATCTCCTAAATCTGAAAGGCACGATGCTGTGGAAAAAGCAGTTGCCGGGACGAATTTCCGCGCAGCCTTTAACGGTTCAGGAAGCCGCCCTCTTCACACCGCTCTCGAGTACGGAGGCTGTAGTCTTGGGATTGAGAGACGGGAAACAAGTGAACACTCTGCCGACGGGTGAGGAACTGACAAGTTCCGCCTCACCCATCATGGTAGGCGACGCCGTAATCGTCACCACCGAGCACGGCCTGCTGGCCTTCGCTCGCCCCTCGGCGGCGCGGAAACAGAATTAACCGTTTTGAGTTCAGCCTTTAGGCTACTTCTCAACAAAGCGAAAGCTTAACTTCCTGAGGAGCGGCCGACGGGGTTGGGTTCGATTTTCGCTTCGGGGGCTTCACCACGGCGCCAGAAGACCGCCGCGACCCGCGTGATGAGACCGTGCAGGATGTAGGTGATCACGATGCCCAGCAAAACGTACCGCGAGTAGAGAAAGATCAGCATCCCCACTGAAAGCGCGAGAATGATCGTGCGCATGCTGCGTACACGCGTGCCGACAGTCTTGAAACTCGAAAAGCGCAGCGTGCTCACCATCATCAAGCTCAACAGTCCCACCAGCACCATCAGCAGACCCGAATAGATCCGCGCTCGCTCGGGACCAAAGTACGTCAGCGGCAGCGGCGAGAAATGCACCAGCGCCGCGATCAAACCGCCCGCCACCGGAATCGGTAAGCCAACGAAGTTCTTTTTATCGACTTTCGGTGTGCCTTCGGCGAGGATGCGCGGCCTCGATGACTGAACGTTGAAACGCGCGAGACGAAAAGCGCCGCACAGCAGGTACGTGAACGATAGAAACCACGCGAGCCGGTGCAGATCGCTGCCTTCGGTCAAACTCGCCCCATAGCCCCACACATACGCCAGCACGGCAGGCGCGATACCAAACGTCACGACATCGGCGATAGAGTCGAGTTGTATTCCGATCTCGGTGGTGGTCTTCGTCAGACGCGCGATGCGGCCGTCGAGCATGTCAGCCAACAACGCCCAACCGATCGTCACTGCCGCGATGTCGAAGTGCGCCGCCGCGGCTGAAATGTCGGGATTGGCACTGCCGAGTATCTGAAAGCCGCGCAGCGACGCCATCACAGAATAGAAACCTAAACCGATGTTGGCCGCCGTGAACAGCGATGGGATCAGGTAGAGCCCTTTGCGCAGACCGCGCCGGGGAGGATTCGGCTGTTCTTGTTCGTCGTGTGCCATCAGGAAATCCTCCCAATTACGGTGATGCCGCCGCGTACGCGATCGCCTTCTGAAACAGTGACTTTCACATTCGCGGGCAGCAACACGTCAGTGCGAGAACTGAACTTGATCATACCGAAGCGTTCGCCGAGTCTTAGTTGATCGCCCTTGTGTTTCCAGCAGATCACGCGTCGCGCGAGGATTCCGGCGATCTGTTTGCACACGACGGTGATCTTCTCACCCTGAATCGTCAGCGCATTCTGCTCGTTTACGAGACTCGCCTCTTCTTTAGTGGCCATCAAAAACTTACCGGGCGAGTAAACCACGTCGACGATCTTGCCGGGTATCGGCGAGCGATTGATGTGCACGTCAAGCGGCGACAGAAAGATGCTGATCAGAGTCGGCGCCTCTCCAGCCACAGCCGGCGACTCGATCCGCGTGACGCGCCCATCCGCGGGCGAAACGACCACGTCCGGCTCACTTGGCGGAACACGTTTCGGATCGCGAAAGAAGAACGCCATGAACAACGCGACTAAAAAGAACAACAAACCGACATACCACAGACCAAAATAGGTAGCCGCCACACTCAGCACGAGCGGCACCACAATGTAAGGAATACTTTCCCGAACGATACTCATGGCATTTGCGATTTTTGATTGTTGATTGTTGATTGAAATGATCCTGCCAACGTTTCCTTAAATCGGCAATCGAAAATCAACAATCAAAAATTAAACAAGGGACGCGTACTTTTGGTTCCACGTCCCTTTAATCTTGTACGGAGAAACTGCCGGCAGGCAGTTTCAGTGACTCAAGCTCTGCGTTTTGT
>DASUOZ010000756.1:0-2635 GCA_036276375.1 Pyrinomonadaceae bacterium
GGCCTGATGATGCGCGCCGCCGGGCGCGGGCTAAAGTGCTGCATGATTCAGTTCATGAAATCACGCAACGATCGTTACGGCGAACACGTTGCCGCGGAAAAACTCGGGATCGAAGTTCACACAATGGGCGACGGGTTTACGTGGGATACGAAAAACCCCGAACAGGACATCAAGACCGCTCGCGACACCTGGGCGCTTTGCGTCGAGAAACTGCGTTCCGGCGATTACGACATGCTGGTGTTTGACGAACTGGTCTACGTGTTGAGCTACAAGATGTTACCGGTCGAGGAAGTGGTGGCGGAGTTTCGCGCGATCCGTGCTTCGCAGCCCGCCTTGCACATCGTCGTGACCGGGCGAGACGCCCCGCCCGAGTTGATCGAAGCCGCCGATCTCGTCACGGAAATGAGAGACATAAAACACCCGTTTACCGCCGGAATCCGGGCCCAACAAGGCATCGAGTTTTAATCATTTTTGATTGCTGATTGTTGATTTTCGATTTGAACAGCGCATGGGAAGCCAAAATCGACAAATCAAAAATCGAAAATCGACAATGTTTATGTTACCCTTCCCGCCATTCTTATGGCCTGGTTCAATAAGAAAAATAAGCGAATAGAGCCTGTTCCGCCCGAAGAGCGCGTTGTGAAGACGGAAAACGTCTTCGTCAAATGCGACGGCTGCGAGGCGCATCTCTTCAAAGGCGAGCTCGACGACAACTACCAGGTTTGCAAGCACTGTAGTCATCACTTTCGCATCGGCGCCCGCGAACGGTTGTCACTGCTGTTTGACGAGGGCAAGTATGAAGAGCTCGACGTCGAGGTGACGTCGATCGATCCGCTTGAGTTTGTCGACAGCAAGCCCTATTCACAACGTATCAAACACGCGACGAGCTCCACCGGTTTACCGGAAGCCGTCATCAACGGGCGCGGTACGGTCGGCGATCATCCGGTGATTTGCAGCGCGATGGACATGTCGTTCATCGGTGGTTCGATGGGCTCGGCCGTCGGTGAGAAAGTTACGCGCGTGATCGAGCGAGCGATGAGCGAGCACAGTGCGGTCGTCATCTTCTCTGCTTCCGGCGGCGCGCGCATGCAGGAAGGCACGCTGTCGTTGATGCAAATGGCGAAGATCTCCGCGGCGCTCGCCGCACTCGACGAGGCACGTTTGCCGTTCATTTCCGTGTTAACTGATCCGACTACGGGCGGCGTGACGGCGAGTTTTGCGATGCTCGGCGACGTGATCATCGCGGAACCGAAAGCTTTGATAGGTTTCGCCGGCCCACGCGTGATCGAACAGACTATCCGGCAAAAACTGCCGAAGGACTTTCAGCGATCGGAGTTTCTGCTCGACCACGGCATGATCGACGTGATTGTCGACCGGCGCGAACTGCGGAATCAGATCATCAAGCTGTTGAACTTCATGATGAATCCCGAGATTCACGGCGAGTCGGATATCGAACGCGCCCGGCGTCGCGCGGCATCGCGCAGTTAGTCACGGATTATGGATGCAGTTTGACGAAGCGGTTAAGTATCTCCTCGGTCTCGGGCATGAGACGTTAGCGATCAAGCTGGGCCTCAGAAATACCGAACTCCTCCTGCAAGCACTCGAAAACCCCGAACGCGCGTTTACGGCGGTTCAGATCGCCGGCACCAACGGCAAAGGTTCGACCGCCGTGATGCTGGATTCTATCTGTCGCGTCGCGCGCATCAACACCGGTCTCTACACGTCGCCGCACCTCGTTTCGATCACCGAACGCATTCGCATCAACGGCGCAGACATTACGACCGAAGACTTTGCGCGCCACACGACGACGGTGCGTGCCGCCGCCGAAGATCTGCTCGCGCGCAAGGAAGTCGAGGCGCTGCCGACGTTCTTCGAACACGTAACGGCAATTGCGCTGATCGCGTTTCGCGAAGCGGGCGTGGAGTTAGCGATTCTGGAAACCGGCCTCGGTGGGCGGCTTGATTCGACTACGGCGGCGAAAGCGGCGTTCGTCGGCATCACGTCGATCGCGATGGACCATGAAGACTATCTCGGTCCCACCCTCACGAGCATCGCGAGTGAGAAAGCGGCGGTGATTCGCCCCGGCGTGACGGCGGTGATTGCCGAACAACCGCCGGAAGCTCTCAGAGTGTTGTTGGATCGCTGTGCAGCGGTCGGCGTCCAACCGTCACTCGATCCAGGAAGGAATTTTGCGGAAAAAATCTCGTTGAGTTTGCGTGGGGCGCACCAGATTGAAAACGCATCGGTAGCGATTGGTTTGGCAGAGGCGCTACGGATGCACGGCTTCTCGATTTCAGATGAACAGATCGGCTTGGGCCTTGCTACGGCCACGCATCCAGGCCGTCTCGAGTTAATCCCTCCCTTCGTACTCGACGGTGCGCACAACCCCGCCGGTGCGCAAGCGTTACGCGATTATCTCGACGAGCTTGAGCACGGTGCAGTGACGCTGATCTTCGGTGCGATGAGCAACAAGCGACTCGATCGGATTGCTGAAACACTGTTTCCAGTTGCTGATGTTCTGGTACTCACCACGGTCCACAACCCGCGCTCCGCTTCGCTTCAAACACTGGCGCTTCTCGCGAAGCAATTCGCGCGCGGAACCGTCATCGAAACGACAGCCAGCGACGAAGCCATC
>DASUOZ010000757.1:0-5044 GCA_036276375.1 Pyrinomonadaceae bacterium
CTGATCACGTGCGAGCGCGGTGAGGGAACCCTGACGCGCTACGGTCTTGAAGAATACGTGGCTGACTGCGTCATCCTGCTCGACCATCGCGTGGAGGATCAGATCTCCACGCGGCGGATGCGGATCATCAAGTACCGCGGCACGTCGCACGGCACAAACGAGTATCCCTTTCTGATCGATGAGGACGGTTTTGCTGTCCTGCCGATCACGTCGCTGGGCTTGAACCACAAAGCGCCGACGCAACGTGTCTCAACGGGTATCGCTCGTCTCGACACGATGCTTGGCGGCAAAGGCTTCTATCGGGGTGCTTCCATCCTCGTTTCCGGTACAGCCGGCACAGGCAAGAGCACGATCGCCGCCCACTTCGTCGATGCCGCCTGCCAACGCGGCGAGCGGGCGCTCTTCTTTGCGTTTGAAGAGTCGCAGGATCAAATTATTCGCAATATGCGATCGATAGGGCTCCACCTCGAGAAGCATGTGAAGCAAGGCTTGCTCACGTTTAGGAACGCGCGCCCGTCAAACTATGGTCTGGAAGTGCACCTGGCTTTGATCCACAAAGCGATTGCGGAGTACGAGCCGAACGTCGTAGTCGTCGATCCGATCACAAACTTTCTCGGGATTGCCGATGGGCCCTCAACCAAGGCGATGCTCACGCGGTTGATGGATTTCCTGAAGACGAAGCAGATCACCGCGATGTTTACGAGTTTGACCGATAGCACAACCGATGTGGAAGACTCGCAAGTAGGCGTGTCGTCGCTGATGGACGCCTGGCTGCTGGTGAAGAACATCGAGTCGAACGGCGAACGCAATCGCGGTCTTTACATCCTCAAAGCGCGCGGCATTGCGCACTCAAATCAAGTGCGCGAATTCCTGATGACCGACAAAGGCATCGAGCTCGTCGACGCGTACGTCGGTGTGGAAGGCATGTTGATGGGTTCCGCACGCGCCGTGCAAACCGCCCGAGAGAATGCCGCGATGCTCGGTCGCAAGGAAGCGCGCCAACGCAAACAGCGAGAGTTACAGCGCAAGCAGGAATGGTACGAAGCGCAGTTAGTGGCGCTACGAAGCCAGTACGAAACAGAACGCGATCTTATTATGCGCGAGCTCGCGGAAGACCAGAGACGAGAGAACATACGGGAGACGCAACGCATCGAGCTGGCCCGGTTACGCCATGCCGACGTCAAGGTGAACGTTGACGAAAACGGATCACGAAAATCACGGAAAGGAGCTGCGCAAAAATGACCTCAACCCCCGGTAAGCGAACCCGCGCGGCCAGGAACGGCCACGTTAAGCCCTCAAACTCCGGCAGTCTCAACCAGTGGAATCTGCGGCTTTATGTTGCCGGGCAAACGCCCCGCTCGATGACTGCCTTCCAGAACCTGAAGAATATTTGCGAAGAGTATCTGAAGGGCCAGTATCACATCGAAGTTATAGATCTGATGGAGAACCCCACCCTCGCCCGTGGAGATCAGATACTGGCTATCCCGACGCTGGTACGAAAGCTTCCGCAGCCGATTCGCAAGATCATTGGCGATCTCTCAAACACGGAACGCGTTTTGGTAGGACTCGATATTCAGCCGCGTTAGGAGTATTCATGGCCGACAGCACAATTCGAAAATCGAACGGCGTACGCGGCGCGGCGTATCGTTTGCAGTTATACGTGACCGGTTCTACTCCGCGATCGTTGAAAGCAATTACGAATCTGAAGCGAGTTTGCGAAGAGCATTTAGCGGGTAATTACGACCTCGAAGTTATTGACATGTACAAGAATCCCAACGTGGCACGCGCCGAGCAAATAATCGCGGCGCCGACGTTGATCAAAAGGCTCCCGGCGCCGCTTCGCCGGCTTGTCGGTGACCTATCCAACACGCAGAAACTTCTGGCTGGATTGGATATTGATACATGAGCAGGGCACAAAAAGCGGAAAACAGAATTGAAGACGAGCTCATTGAATTGCGCCAGCGGCTCGAAGAAGCTGAAGATACATTGCGCGCAATTCGTTGCGGCGAAGTGGACGCGCTGGTGGTAGATGGCCCGAGTGGTGAAGCCATCTACACGCTCGCCACGGCTGATTATCCCTACCGGTTGATGATCGACGAGATGAACCAGGGCGCCGTCAGCGTTTCGCCCGACTCGATCATCCTCTACAGCAACCGGAACTTTGCCGGCATGCTGGGCGTCAACGGCACGAGCGTCACCGGCGCCAGTTTCGGTGATTACGTCGCGCCAGGAATGCGCAAGCAGTTTGTCGCAGATCTGCTCGAGGCGCGTACACATGGCGTGCAACGTGATTATGTGCTCAAACACCAGACGGGAAGAGAAGTACCGGTTTTAATCTCGTTCGCCAGGCTGCAACCGCAAACCAACTCGATCAGTATCGTCGTCACGGATCTCACCGCGCAAAAAGAGCTCGAAGAAGAGCTGCGCAAAGCCAAGTCAGGTCTCGAAGAGCAGGTGGCGGAGCGCACCAAGGAATTGCGCGAAAGTGAGCGCCGGCTGTTCAGAATCCTCGACCACAGCGCTGCCGACTTGAAAGCGATGCGGCAACTGAACGAGATAGGCACTCGTTGCGCGCAGGACGGCAACGATCGCGATGCGTGTTTGCAGGAGATACTTAGAGTCGCCATCGAGATCAGCGGCGCTGACAAAGGCGACATTCAGTTGACGGATTCCGTCTCGGGCTTTCTCAGTCTGACAAACGAAGCGGGTTTCGATCCGGTCTTTCACGAGTTCTTATCGGACAGCAGCAAGGCTTCGGCTTCGAACGTGGCCGTGGAAACACAGCAGCGCGTGATCGTGGAGGACGTGCGAAAGAGTGCGTTGTTCGTAGGTAACCCTGCGCTCGGCGCGATGAATAAAGCCGGCGTGCGGGCGGTGCAGTCTACGCCGTTGGTGAGCAGTGAGGGCAATGTGCTCGGTGTGATCTCCACGCACTTCAAGACCACTCGCCGCCCGACCGAGCAGGAGATGCGCTTGATGGACCTGTTGGCCCGGCAGGCAGCGGATTACCTCGAACGCAAGCGCGTGGAACAGGAAAAAGAACAACTGCTCGCGCGCGAGCACGAACTGCGCAACATCGCCGAAGAAGCGAACCGTTTGAAAGACGAGTTTCTGGCGATCATGTCGCACGAGCTGCGTAACCCGCTCAACGTGATTCTAGGTTACGCTGAGCTGTTGTTGCGCAGTGAAGAGATTCGCGGCTCCGCGCCTTTGGGCCGGATGGCCGATGCGGTGAAGCGAAACGCAGTGGCGCAGTCGAAACTGATTCGCGATCTGTTGGATCTGTCGCGGTTGCGCAGCGGTAAACTCGAATTGAATCGCGAAACGGTGTCGCCGGTCGTTTCGATTGACAACGCGATCGAAACGGTGCGTCTCGAGGCTGGAGAGAAGAACATCAGGATCGATGTTGAAACACCGGACGAGGCGGTTTTCGTCAAAGCCGATCCGGTGAGGTTGGAACAGGTTATCTGGAACCTGTTGAACAACGCGGTGAAGTTCACGCCCGGCGACGGCCAAATCGTCGTCAAGCTGAGCGCCGAAACAGATCACATTGTGTTGACGGTAGCAGACAACGGGCAGGGCATCGACTCTTCGTTCCTGCCGCACATCTTTGAGATCTTTCGTCAGGCTGACTCGGCGGCGAACCGCTCGCAGTCAGGCATGGGAATCGGCCTGGCCGTGGTCCAGCAACTGGTGGACTTGCACGGCGGCTCCGTGAGCGCGCATTCCGACGGCATAGGCCAGGGCGCGAGTTTCACGATTTACCTGCCGCGTAGTGAAGAAAACAAAGTCCACTCGAAGCTCGCGGCCGACATCGGCATCGACTCGCTCGAAGGGATGTGTGTGCTCGTCGTTGACGATTCGGAAGATACCACCGAGATGGTGCGGCACTTGTTGGAGATGGGCGGCGCCGAAGTGACCGCCGTTACCAGTGGTTTTGAGGCGCTGCGCGTGGCTGGTGAGAAACAGTTTGACGTGGTCCTGTCTGATATTTCGATGCCGGGCATGGATGGTTTTGAGTTTCTGAGCAAGCTGCACGCGCTGCCGGGTTATCACGGTTTGCCGGCGATTGCGTTGACGGGTTTTGGCCGTCCCGAAGATGTCCAACGTGCGCATGGCGAGGGCTTCTCCGCGCACCTCACAAAACCTTTCGACATCGGCGCGCTTGCGAGTCTGCTACAAAAAATGCCGAGACAGCGCGCGCAGCAAGCACTTTGACGTAGAATCCCCCGCATGAAAATCAAACTGATCCCCCTTTGCCTAATCCTGTGCGCTGTCTCCGCACTGGCCCAAACTTCCGAACGCCAACAATTCATTCGTGTCGAAGCACCGCTGATCGCGCTGACGAACGTGCGCGTGATTGACGGCACCGGCGCCGCGCCGCTCGAAGACCAAACGATCCTCATTTCCCTCGGCAAGATTCAGATGGTTGGACCAACCGCGAGCACGACGTATCCCGCGGACGCGCGCACCATCGACTTGAAGGGGTATACCGTTCTGCCCGGGCTCGTCGGTATGCACAACCACATGTTCTTCCCGATGGGCGGCTCGCCGCCGATGTACTCGAACATGGGCAGCAGTTTTCCGCGTCTCTATCTCGCGCTGGGTGTGACGACGATTCGGACCACGGGCAGCGTCGCGCCTTACACGGATCTCGAGTTGAAGCGCTTGATCGACTCCGGCCGCGTGCTTGGACCAAAGATGCACGTCACGGCGCCGTCTCACGAGGGGAAGGGATCGTTTAAGCCGGTGATGCACGAGTTGAAGGACGCCGATGACGCGCGCCGCATGGTGAACTACTGGGCCGACGCGGGCGCAACATCTTTCAAAGCTTACATGAACATCACGCGCGACGAGTTGCGCGTCGTTGTCGAAGAAGCGCACAAGCGCGGTTTGAAAGTGACCGGGCATCTCTGTTCCATCGGTTTTCGCGAGGCTGCGGAGATCGGGATCGACAATCTCGAGCACGGGTTGTTTGCGGATTCAGAGTTCGTTGCGGATAAGAAACCGGACCAGTGTCCGCAGGGTGTGAGTGCGAGTCTGC
>DASUOZ010000758.1:0-2652 GCA_036276375.1 Pyrinomonadaceae bacterium
GGCGGCACTGTTTCGGCGAGTAATCGAGATGAGAATGGCGGCGCGGTGTTGACGGTCTGGTTACCGTCTATGGAACCCGCGCCGCCGAGGCAACTAGAACGAGTTTCTTCGTAGCACCGGAGGGTTCGGTTGCTGCGAGTCGCTATTCACCATGACCGTCCCTGAGGGATTGAAGATATAACTTTCGCGCGCGCGGACCGCGAGGTTTGGTTGTTTGGCGCGCACTCTGATCGACCGCCGCTGTCCTGGCTGCGGCGCCCGCTTCGGGTAGTAGCCGATGCTGTACTGCCGCCGCAATTCTTCAGCGACGTTTGCAAACGCGGACGACATGTTTTGCAAACTGTCTGCGCGATACTCGCGCCCGCCGGTCGTGTTCGCGAGCTCCACCAAATACCGATCGGCAAGCTGGTATTCGCCTCGCGAGGTGCCACGTCCGCGCGGAGGACCACCACCACCCCGCCGTCCCGCGCCGCCGCCGAAGATGCCGCCGAGAATTGTTCCCCACACGTCGATCTGAACGCCCGACGGGAAATTCCCGACGTTCATATCGCGCGCGGTGTCGTACTGCACCGGATAGACCAGCGCGTCGAGCTCCTGTGCATCCGTCAGGTTCGTCTGGTAATCAGCACGGCGGCTGGTGGTGTCGACGCCGTCCGTGAAGAGCACGATCGCCTTGCGTCCCTGGATGCGCGCGAGGTACTGGTTCATCACCATGTCGACCGCGTCGTAGAGCCGGGTGCCGTCGTCGGTCCTGGCGCGATGAATGGCGCGTTCGAGTTTTGACCGATCGGTCGTGAACTCGCTCAACACCTTGATGTCGTCGTTGAACGAAACGACCATCACCCGATCGTCAGGCCGTAGTTGACTGACAAACGTCGTGGCAGCGTCCTGAATGTCTTCGAGACGAAACTGCGTGGACGGGCTCGTGTCGAGCATCAGCACAACGGAGAACGGCTTGTCGACTGATTGAAAGAACGCGACGTCTTGCTCAACGCCCTCTTCCCAGATGCGAAAGTCGTCCTTCAGCAGATTGGGTACATAGCGTCCATCGCGATCCATCACGCTGACGGGAATCGTGACCAGCGTCGTGTTCACGCGGATGATGTCGCCGGCGTCCACTTCTTCCGGACCGGTTGGCCCTTGATCCTGCTGTTGTTCGGGCTTGCGGTTGTTCGGGTAGTTTGCACCGCCGAGAACCGGTGGCTTAGCAGGTGGCACAGGCGTGGTGGTCTGCGGTTGGGAGTCCGGCGCAGTGGTCGGCGGTACGGATGTTGGATTCCCTACGCGACGTGGCCGGCCCTGTCCAAAGGCAAAGCCGATCGAGGTCGAAAGCAGGGAAAGGAGCAATAAGAAAACAGACAGCTTTTTCATAATGAGCTCCAGACAGTGCTCGGCTTAATTTTTGGAGAGAGTCAAAAGGGGGAAAGAACCGCACAAAGAATAGCTCCGGACAGCTTGCAGAGCAAGCTTTTGCGGGGCCGGTTCCGCCCTTCAGACCTACTCTTCAGACGTGCTTGCCGCCGCACTCGACAACACATTCCAAATCAGCGGCAACGTCACCCAGGCCTGGCCGCGGTGTTGCGGGCGAAATGCAAACAACACGACGCGTCCTTTGCCCAGCGGAACTTCAGCCAGCGCGATGTGGCCGCGCAGCTTATCTTCGCCGAGCAGCCACCCCGAAAGCAGTACGTTCTCTTTCGCGTACCGCGCGATCACACGAACGCCGTCGCCCGTAGTCGTGAACGCCGAACTATTGATGAAATAAGCGGGCAGTTTGGTTGGTAAATTAAATGCGAACGGATTTTTGTTATCGACGTCGAGCGAGACGATGGATCCCGGACAGTAGAATTCGGACGATTTCACGCCCTCGAGCACGTTGCGCACCGGCAGGTTTAACTGCTTGATCGCCATCTCGCACGCGGCGTCGAAACAGACGAGCGTGCCGCCTTCCGTGACGAACTCCTTCAAGTTGGTGACACCGCGTTCGGTGATACCGCCGGTGAATTCAACCGGCAGTGTGCCGGCGGCGTTGCCGGCCACGATTTCGTTCCTGCGTTGCGACGGAAACAGCAGCACGTCGAACTTTGTGTGCAGCGAGCCCTGCCGGATGTCGGCGTCGCGGGCAGATGAATAAGGGACGTTGAAGGTATCGAAGATGTATCGCGTCCAGCCTTCGTCCATGTTGCTCGTCGAGCTCTTGTAGATGCCGACGCGAACCGGTTGTTTCACCGGGTTTCTGATTGGCGACTCGTCGCCTTTCGCGACCGCCAGAGCGAGGTCGTTTCTGACCTGGTTCGGGTCCGTCAGACGCGTCAAGCGCCGCTCGTTTTCTGTTTCGCGAATATCTGTGACTGCCGGCGCGTCGACGCCCATCTGCAATGGCAGCGTCCAACCGGCAACGTCGTATGGTCGCTCGGCTTCACCCTGACCGGTTAGACGGTTTGGATAGTTCTGTGGTTCGAAGAGCGCCGTGATGTTGCTGCGTTGTGGTTGGTTCAGAAAGACGATGTAACTGCCGAGTGGCACTTCCTGAATGATGGTGTTTGCGATGACCGTGCGGTAAGCGCCGAGTCGTTCGCTTGCGGCGTTGGTGCGCTGAAGCACTTGTGGTCCAAACGTGACGTGCAGTTCGCGATCGAGACGGTGAACTTC
>DASUOZ010000759.1:0-3149 GCA_036276375.1 Pyrinomonadaceae bacterium
GTCCGACAGTGAAGCAGGTCTTTTTCCTCGCAGTTACCCACAAATAACGTTGTTGGCCCAAGCAGCTCTTGCACACTTTGGCGCGGCTCGCACTATCACGACAAGTTCACGGTGGTCTAACCTTTTCATACTGACAAGAAAAGTGTTTGACACTCACTAGAGGCGTGCATAGAATCCTCGTCGAACCCCCACAGTTTAACTTTCTTGAGAGGAGTCAAGACAGTGGCGACGAGACTGAATGTTCGTGTCAATCGAAAACGACCGGAGTCGATGACACGCCAGATCCGCGAACAGTTGGATACGCTAATTGAGGCTGGAGAGTTGGCAGCGGGAACCTTGCTTCCCAGCGAACGCGAGCTAGCCAACACATTGAAGGTGGCGCGCAACGTTGTTCGTGGCGCTTACGAACAGCTTATGGACGCAGGCAAGTTGCGCAGCGAGGGCCGCAGAGGCAGAAGCGTGGGCCGCAGTGGTGGGACCACCGCGAAGAAGTCCAAGAGCTCAAAGGGAACAAAGAAAGCGTCGAAAAAAGCGCGCAAGAAATGAAGATCCTCCTGCTTTTGCGACCGGACAGTTTCCCCCTTCACAGCGGTCGCTAACTAATTGGACCTTACTCACTCGCAATCGGACTTTCTTTGCCTAGTGAGACGATCTCGTTCCTGATAGCCTTACGCTCCGCCAGCAGCCGCACAAAGAACCGCCTCCGGACCAGGAAGAACGTAAGTACGCGTATCCCCGCGATCGACTTGTCCAGTTCCTCAAAGAAGATGATGGCAAGGTACCCGCAGACTGGAACCACGAGCAAAACAGCCACCGCAACCCACCAGGTCCATAACGAGTAAGCAACGACAGCGAGGATCAACCACGTCAGGGGAAACAGCAGCATCGCCGACATGATCTTGATCGTTGAGATGATGTCGTCCCCAGCGCGCGAAAACTTCGTGGCGAGGTAACCGCCCAGCCGGTAAGCAGGATAGTGGGCGACGGCGCCAATCACCGCCGGCCCAAGCATCAGCAGAAACAGCAACGAGCGTTTGATGATGCTGCGAAAAACGCTCCACGTAGACGAGGGCGGCGAGAGCTCTTCCGCGTCGACTCCCGCCTGGTTCAACTCCTCCTCGAAACGAATCATGCGCTGTTCGAGCCGTCGTAAACGCTCAGGCTGGTGACCTTCGAGAATCGAATAAGCCCTCATGAACCGTTGTTGCAGTCGCAACTCGTCTTTCAAGCTGTCCCGATCGCTTCTATGCTGGTCAGTTCCCGGCATTGTTTCGGCCGAGAAGATCCGTTCGGCGCGGGCGATGGTTTGGCGCGCTTCTTCGTGACGCGCGTCGAGGATCACTGCGCGCAACGACTCTTCGATTTGTTTGGAAAGCTGCCGAACGGCGTCGCGCGGCGGACTGCCGTCCGGCTCGAGTTGCACCGGGCTCACGGACATCGGATTGCCGAAGTACAGCAACGCTGAGCTGCGGAAGCTTGTTTTTGAAGTGTAGTAGAGACCGGCGGGAACGATCTTCAAATCCTTCACTTCTCCCGTCGAGATCGCGGCAAGCGCGATGCGCGCGGCGCCGGTCTTGATCGGACGCAAGCCCGGCGCGTCGTGGGAGACGCCTTCGGGACAGATGCCGATCGTGCCGCCTCGCGCGAGGAGTTCGCGCGCAGCTACGAACGTCTCCTCGTTTTTCGTTACGTCCCCGCCTTCATCCTGCTTCCGATAGACGGGCAGCGAATCGAGCGACTTCACCAGGTAACCGATCACCGGCATGCGAAACAGCGGCGCTTTTGCCAGGAACGACACGCGGCGCGGCGCCAAACACAGCAGAAAGACGGGATCGACGAGCGCGTTGGGATGGTTGAGGACGAAGATCACGGGCGTGTCGCGCGGCACGTGTTCGAGACCCGTCACCTCGATGCGTTGAAAGTAGATCCTCAGCGCGAGCTGGACTAGCGAAACTATGAGGCGACGGATCATTGTGCAATAATACTCACGCTTTCCCTGGTTCAAAATCCATTTTTTCCGAGGAAGATCATGAAGCGTGTTGTTCTCTTTGTTCCCGTCTTATTGCTCGTTCTGGCCTCGATCGCCGCGGCCCAAACCCGCACCTACACGATCGACGATCTGTTGAAAGTGCGTCGCGTCGGTGATCCGCAGGTGTCGCCCGATGGGCGTTCGGTGGCGTTTACGATCGGCGACGTCAACTTCGAAGCCAACCGGGTCGTGAACCAGATCTACGTTACGTCTACCGCGGGCGGCGCGGAACTGAAGCGTTTGACCAGTGGCGAGAGCTCGTCAGCGGCGCCGCGCTGGTCTCCTGACGGAAAGAAGATCGCTTTCACCACCGGCGGCCAGATTTGGGTGATGGACGCCGGCGGTGATAACAAAGAGCAAATAACAAAGATTTCAACCGGCGCCGCGGGTCCGGTGTGGTCGCCTGATGGAAAATGGATCGCGTTCACGTCCGACGTTTATCCGGATTGCAAGGACGACGATTGCAATAAGAGAAAAGACGAGGAGGCTGCGAAGAGTAAAGTAAAGGCGCACATCGTCACGCGCCTGCTCTACAAACACTGGGACGAGTGGCGCGACGTGAAACGCACACACGTTTTCGTCGTTGCGAGCAACGGCGGCACGGCACGCGAGATCACGACCGGCGACTTTGATTCACCGCCATACGCGGCCTCAACCGGCGTCGACTACGCCTTTTCGCCTGATTCGACGGAGATCGCTTTCCTGCGCAACCCTGACAAGGTCGAAGCCATTTCCACCAACAGCGACATCTTCGTGATGAGCCTCGCCTCGGGCGCCATCAAGAACATCACGCAGCGGAACCGTGGCTACGATGCTGCTCCGATCTACACACGCGACGGCAAACAGATCATCTATCGCTCGCAGGCGACCGCCGGTTTCGAAGCCGATCGCTGGCGTTTGATGTCCTACAACCGCGCGACCGGTGCGACGGTCGAGTTGACGCGCAGGTTCGATCTGCAAGTCGACGGCATCGCCTTGTCGCCTGATGGAAACTCGATCTATTTGACTGCGAACGATCGCGGCAAAGAGCCGGTTTTCAGAATTCCGATGACGGGCGGCACGCCGCAGAAACTGATCGCCGACGTTTTCGCGTCCAGCCTTCAGATCACCTCCGACGGAC
>DASUOZ010000760.1:0-10325 GCA_036276375.1 Pyrinomonadaceae bacterium
ATATGTTCGGAATTAGCAAACGACGGCCGCCCCCGTTTGGTGGCGTGCACGTCGACGACGACAAAGACATCCAGGTTCAGAAGCCGGAACAGGCGCAGCGAAGCGACCTGTGGTCCGAAGCCCGCCTGTTGTTCCGCGACCTGATCTTCGCGCTGATGATCGCGGCGCTGGTCGTCGTTTTCATCGTGCAGCCCGTGAAGGTGGAAGGCACGTCGATGCTGCCTCGACTGCACGACGGTGAGCGCATCTTTGTTAACAAACTGATCTATTACGACGAGTATCGCTGGGCGCCAAAAATCGACCGTGGCGATATCGTGGTGTTCTGGTATCCCGAAGATCCGTCGAAGAGTTACATCAAACGCGTGATTGGTTTGCCGGGCGATACGATCGAAATCCGCGAGGGCGTGGTGCGCGTTAATGGGAGCGACGTTCAGGAGAGCTACCTTGATCCGCGACTAAACGTCTCGCATCGCAGCGTAAACCCAATTGTGGTTAAGAACAATTACTACTTTGTCATGGGCGACAATCGCGACAATTCGAGCGATTCGCGCTTTTGGGGCCTGGTGCCCAAGAAGTACATTTACGGCAAGGCGCTCTTTCGCTACTGGCCGCTGACCGCCGCGAGCGTGATTCATCACGAAGATCTCGCGCCTGCGGGTCCGTCGCCGGCGCCGGCGCCTGGCTACACTCCTCAGCTTCAGGATACCCCGCCGGGCGACAGCAGCCCGCAAGGTCCCGAACCTTTTTGATATGACTGACTGGCTGCGGCTCCTGCTCATGATCTTCTACGCCCCCTTACGAGGGATGCGTGAAATACGCGAGCGTTCGCTCGCGCCGGTGGCCTTCGTCGCTTTTCTCGGCCAGGCGGCGTACAGCTTCCTGACGGACAAATTCGCCGGCATTGGCTACCACGGCATAATCGTTTCCGAACTCTTCAACGCGGCGATCATCGTCGTCCTGGTGGCCGTAGTGCTCGTGCCGATACTCACGCTCGTGGCAAACACGTTCGATCGACGCGGCAGTTTTCGAGTCGTAATCACACAGGAATACGCGCCCGTTGCGGCGACGATGTTCTACGTGCTGACGGCCGCCAACGTTATTTCGATTCTGATCGCCGTGGTCGTCCACTACTCCGGTCTTCAAGACCAACAAGTCGCGGCGATGATTCAGAACTCCGATCAGTCGCGCGCGATGTTGGAACGCGTCTTTGGCAACTCTGCGGCAGTTGCGCAGTCGGCCGAGCAACTGAGGGATCCTTCGGTCGTCGCGCAGAACCTGTTTGTGATGCCGAAGTTGTTCTTGTTTGCGATCGGCACAGTGTTCGGCGTGAAAGACGTCTTTCGCACGTCGTTCGTGCGCGCGTTTGTAATCTGCGTTATCTCGGCAGTCGCGGCCCTCTTTGTAGCGCCGCTCGCCGGACGGCTCTTTACGGGCGTGCTTGGTTCGCCGTTCCTGCTCATCATCGCGTTCTTTTTACTGCGCGGGTATTTCAGCGACATCATGGGCACGCACCGCGCCAAGGCAGCGTTCAAGCAGAACCTCGAATCGGCGACACTAAACCCGGCAGACGCTTCCGCGCATTACAACCTCGGCCTGATTCATCAAGGCCGTGGCGAGCTCGATCAGGCGCGCGAACGTTTCGAACGCGCCCTGCAAATCGACGAAGGCGAGATCGATGCGAGTTATCAGCTAGGCCGCATCGCGCGGCAACAGAAGCGTTATCCCGACGCGATTCAAAACTTCGAGCACGTCGTCACGCGTGATCCGGCACACGCGCAGCACGAAATCTGGCGCGAAGTGGCTGCGACTTATATCGCCGCCGGGCAGTTTGAAGATGCGCGAAGTGCGTTGGAACAGTTTCTCGAACATCGTCCGTCAGATCCCGAAGGACTGTATCTGATGGGCCGCGCCCACGCCGGTCTCGGTCACAAACGCGAAGCGACCAACCTCATGCAAGCCTGTATCGAGGCGGTGAAGACGGCTCCGGCTTACAAGTATCGCGCGAGCAAGCGTTGGCTTAACGAAGCACAGCAATTCATCAAAGGCAGTCAGTAAACTCACATGTCCAGCAAGATTCCAGCCCTCTTAGCGCTCGAAGATGGACGTACGTTTCGCGGCACCTCGTGGGGAGCCGAAGGCGAAGCGTGCGGCGAAATGGTTTTCAACACGTCGATGACTGGTTACCAGGAAGTCCTGACCGACCCGTCCTACGCCGGACAGATCGTCTGCATGACGTATCCACTGATCGGGAACTACGGCGTCAACGAAGAGGATGCGGAATCGTCGCGCCCGTGGGTCGAGGGTTTCGTGGTGCGTGAAGCCAGCCGGATCACGTCCAACTGGCGCGCCGAAGAGAGTCTCGAGTCGTATTTGAAGCGCTGGAACATCGTGGCGATCGAAGGCATCGATACGCGAGCGCTCGTGCGCCACATTCGCGACAAGGGCGCGATGCGCGCGTGTCTTTCGACGATCGATCTCAACGAGGCGAGTGTGATCGAGAAAGCGCGACGGTCGCCGCCGATGGAGAATCGCGAGCTGGCGAGCGTCGTCACGACCAAACAACCTTACGAGTTTCCCGCAAACGGCGAAGAGCGTTTTCACGTCGTCTGTTACGACTTCGGCGTGAAACGCAATTCATTGCGCGAGCTCGCCGAACTCGGAGTGCGCACGACGGTAGTGCCGGCCTCAACGCCCGCCAGTGAAGTCCTGGCGCTCAATCCCGACGGTATTTTCCTGTCGAATGGTCCAGGCGATCCCGCGTCGATGAACAAGGAAGTCGCGGAGATTCGCGAACTGTTGAAGACCGAGGTGCCGATGTTTGGTATCTGTTTCGGACACCAGTTGCTCGGCCGTGCTTTTGGCGGCAAGACTTTCAAGCTGGTGTTTGGACATCGCGGCGGAAATCAGCCGGTGAAGGAAGTTTCAGGAGACCGTGTGGAGATCACTGCACACAATCACGGCTTCGCTGTGAACGCCGAGAGTCTTCCGCCGGACGTGGAAGTGACGCACATCAATCTCAACGACCAGTGTGTGGAAGGAATGCGGCATCGGACACTGCCGGTGATCTCCGTGCAATATCACCCGGAAGCAGCGCCCGGCCCACATGACGCGGCACATCACTTTCAGCGTTTTGTTGAGTTGATGGAAAAGCGAGACTCAGGGAAGGCTGCGAGCGCGTAGAATCCTCAGCCTCTAATCTTCAACCGGCATTTTCAGTTCACCCGTCGTCAGGTCGGGTCGCGCACGGACCATCTGTTCGGGTGTGGTTTCCGGGTGTAAATCTTCCGCCAGTGTTTGGTCCACAACCCCGAGCGCCGGCTCGGCCACTGGCGCGACAGTGGGCGCCGGTTCAAGCAGATCCGCGAGTCCTTCGTTACCATGGTGTTCGAGCCAATGCCGATAACTGACGGTCAGGATCGCAACGAGCGGAATCGCTAAAAACACGCCCGGCACTCCTCCCAGTTTCTCACCAGCCAGGATCGCGAAGATCACCGCCAGCGGATGCAGGTGAATGCCTTGTCCGATCAGTCGCGGGTAAACCGCGTAGTCCTGTACGATTCGCAACACACCGAGAAACAGCAACACCAGAAAAGCATTAAACGGTCCGGCGTGCAGCATCGCCAGAACCGCAGCCATGAGCGCCACTGTGACTGGTCCAACCAGGGGAACGAATTCAAAGACGCCGGCAATGACTCCCATCACGAGTCCGCCGGGTAGTCCGAGCAGCGTAAAGCCGATCGCACAAGTTACGCCGATGAACAGACACGCCGTCAGTTGCGCGCGAATGTAAGCAGCGAGTGTGTTGTTGATGTCCTGGAAAAACTCATCACCGCGCCAGCGCCAGCGGCCGCGTGGCAACATCAACAACGCGGAGCGGCGAAAGCTGTCAGCGTCTTTCAGCAGGAAGAACGCGAGTATCGGAATCAGAATCAACCACGGAATGTAAAGCACAAGGTACGCGACCGCGGAGGTCGCGAATTCAGTGGCCACCGTGCTTACTTTTTCAACCACCTTGGGCACCGCATGGTTGATTTCTTCGACGATGCGAGGAGGAATGCGACCCGAACGCGAGTATTCGATGATTGACTTCGTCCTCTCGCCGAGCGAAGCCCAGTACTCTTTAGCCTGATTCGCAAACTCCGGATATTGGTTAGTCAGACCGGGGAGAACGGCGTAGACGGCGAAGACGGTAACGAAAGCAATGGTGATATACGCAATCAGAATAGCCAGCACTCTCGGCATGGCGATGGTTCGTGATGCGAGACTTCTTGGCCGCCGGAGAAACTCAACCAACGGCGCCACGAGGTAGGCAAAAAAGATCGATAGGACCAGCAGCAGGATGATTCCCGTCAACCGCGAAATCACCCAATAAACCGCAATTGTTCCGGCCACAACTGCGACCACAATGATCGCGATCCGGAAGATGACGCGGTTCGGAGGACCGGGTGTTTCAACCGCGGTTCGCACCGCGGCGTCTTTAGCAGTCTCTTTGCTCACCGTGAATCGCTGGCGCCTCAGTTATGACGCGCGTGCAGCCGTCCAATAAACTCTCCTACTGTTCTCTGATCCTGATTCGACAACCCACGAAACTCAACTCCAAAAGTGTCCGCTGTCGCATGATGAACTACTTCCGCAGTCACCGACAACGCATCTTCGCCGTCCAGCAGCAACAAGCCAAGCTGATCGCCTACCTTTACGTTCGGACACGCCGGCAGGTTCGTTACGCGCAAACCGCCGAGGCTGATGTCCTGCGGTTCACCGAGGCCTAACGACTCTTTCAAACTCTCGTCTTCAATCGCGAGGGTTAAGCGCGACGAAACGTAGTAACGCGGATAACGCCTCCGCTCGTTAGAATTTCCGTTGTTTGAGTTAAGGGTTACCATACTTTGTCCCTCAGTGAGCTATGTCTTCTTCTTCCGGCGCTTCACCTTCTTCACCCGCTTCGTTCTCGGCGGGCGGTGGGGACGCTACGCGTGGAGCAGCCGGCTCCCAAACAAGTCCTTTCCATTCGTCAGTTTCACCAAGCAATTGCAAGGCGGCCAACGGATGACCCGGATGTCTCTCAATCCGTAATACTTCGGCGATGACTTGAAGCTTCTCTCCAGTTTCACCGAGCACTTCCAGCCGGACGCGACTGCCAACCTGCGGGAGTTGCCGCGGCAGATGGACCAGCGTTCCTTCCGGGCCGACGTTCTCGGTAGTTCCTTCGGCAACGACGTGTGTGCCGCTCGGCTCGTCCCACTCCGCCTTGACTTCGAGGCTCGCGAGATAACGTGGTCCTGAGCGGTTCTCGGATTCGAGTTCTCTGGGCATGTTTACTCCTCCTCCGTCCTGAGTTTCTCGAGCACGGAAAAGTCTTCGAGAGTGGTTACATCGCCGGCGACTGTTCCACTGGTCGCAATCTCACGTAACAAGCGCCGCATGATCTTGCCGGATCGGGTTTTGGGCAGGGCGTCAGTGAAGCGAATCTCGTCGGGACGGGCGAGCGCGCCGATCTCCTTCACCACGTGGGCGCGGAGCTCCTGGTTCAACGCCTCCGACGGATTCTGCGATCCTTCCAACGTCACAAAAGCCACTATTCCAGATCCCTTCAACTCATCAGGCCGAGGTACAACCGCTGCCTCAGCCACCGCTTTGTGAGAAACCAGGGCACTTTCGATTTCCGCTGTTCCTAATCTGTGACCGCTTACATTAATTACATCGTCGATACGCCCCATGATCCAGAAATATCCGTCGGGGTCGCGCCGGGCGCCGTCTCCGGCGAAGTAAATTCCGTCAATTTGAGACCAATACTGCTGCCGGTAGCGCTCGTCATCGCCCCAGATCGTCCGCAACATCGACGGCCACGGCCGCTTGAGCACCAGATAGCCACCCTGGTTCGCCCCGACGGACTGCCCGTCGCGCGTCATGATGTCTGCGTCGATGCCGGGGAAAGGTTTGGTTCCCGAACCGGGTTTGGTGGGAGTGGCGCCGGGAATGGGAGTGATCATGATGGCGCCGGTTTCCGTTTGCCACCACGTATCGACAATCGGGCAGCGCTCTTTGCCTATCGTTTTGTGGTACCACATCCACGCTTCGGGATTGATCGGCTCACCGACGGTGCCCAGCAGGCGCAGACTCGAGAGGTCGTGTTTCGACGGCCACTGGTCGCCCCACTTGATAAACGCTCGGATCGCAGTGGGCGCGGTGTAAAAGATGTTCACCCGATGCTTCGCGATCATCGTCCAGAAGCGATCCGGTTCGGGGAAGTTGGGCGCGCCTTCATACATCAGCGCGGTCGCGCCATTCGAGAGCGGGCCGTAAACGACGTAACTGTGACCCGTGACCCAACCAATGTCGGCGGTACACCAGTAAAGATCCTCGTCTTTGATATCAAACACCCACTTGGTCGTGAGGTGCGCTTGCAGTAGATAGCCCGCGGTCGTGTGCAGAATGCCTTTCGGTTTACCGGTCGTGCCCGAGGTGTAGAGGATGTAGAGCGGATGTTCACTGTCCAACTCCTC
The DNA here is from genome assembly GCA_036276375.1 of Pyrinomonadaceae bacterium. Taxonomy (GTDB): domain Bacteria; phylum Acidobacteriota; class Blastocatellia; order Pyrinomonadales; family Pyrinomonadaceae; genus PSRF01. Next base: position 6,504 of record DASUOZ010000760.1, read on the forward strand.
CGCCGGACAGTCCGTCTCGACCGTTTCCATCAGGTCGTGCCACCAGAAGTCGCGTCCTTCCTGCATCTCCTGCGGTGTGCCTGTGCGGCGCACGACGATGCAGGCAGTCACTGAAGGCGTTTCTTTCAACGCTTCATCGACCGCGGCTTTGAGTTTCACTTCATGTCCGCGCCGCCAACCACCGTCGGCTGTTACGACCAGTTTGCAACTCGCGTCGTTGATACGATCGACCAACGCCGAACTGGAGAAACCGCCAAACACAACCGAATGAGTCGCGCCAATGCGTGCGCACGCGAGCATCGAGATCGCCAGCTCCGGAATTAACGGCATGTACAGCGCGACGCGATCACCGCGTTTGATACCAGCGTGTTTGAGCACGTTCGCAAACTTGCAGACTTCCGTGTGGAGTTGTTGATAGGTGTAAGTGCGCGTGTCGCCGGGTTCGCCCTCCCAGATCAGCGCGGCTTTGTTGCGCCGCCACGTGGCCAGGTGACGGTCAAGACAGTTGTAGGCGATGTTGATCTTGCCGCCACCGAACCACTCGGCGTGCGGCGGATCCCATTTGAGGACGGTGTCCCACTTCTTAAACCAGTGCAGCTCCTCGGCCATGCGGGCCCAGAAACCTTCCGGATCGGCATGAGCCTCGGCGCGCAAGCGCTCGATCTCGGCCTCGGATTTGATGTGCGCTTTCGCGGAAAACTCAGGCGGTGGCGGGAAGACCCGTTCTTCCTGAAGCACTGATTCGATGTTTGTCGTAACAGTCGACACGGTACCTCACTGCGGTGTTGATTCGGGATTGTCGTCTTGCTTTGCCTGCCTGTGTATCACAGAATTGCTCGACGCGACAACAGGAACGCCTCCTGCGTTGAGCAAAACTATGAAGCTTTACGTCGGCACCAGCGGCTTCAGCTACAAGGAATGGAAGGGCGGCTTCTACCCGCAACAGATTTCAGCGAGCGAGATGCTTTCTTACTACGCGTCCCGTTTGCCCGCGGTCGAGTTGAACAACACTTACTACCGGCTGCCGCAACCGAGCGCCGTTGAAAACTGGCGCACACAAGTACCCGAAGACTTCCGCTTCTCGGTGAAGGCGCCGCGAACGATCACACTCTTCAGAAGATTAAAAGACGCGGCGGAGCCGACAAAGCGACTGCTGGAAACAGTTTCCGGGCTGGAAGATCGTCTGGGCGCAGTCTTGTTTCGACTGCCCGACGACATGAAGAAAGATCTCGAGCGTCTCACGAGTTTCCTGGAAGAACTGCCGAAAGACACACCGGCAGCTTTCGACTTTCGTCACCCGACGTGGTTTGACGATGAAGTTTTCGAGCTACTGCGCCGCGACAACCGCGTGCTGGTTGTTTCAGACACCGACGATACCCCATCAAACCACATCGACAAGACTGCGGACTGGGGTTACGTGCGTTTGCGGCGCGTGCGGTACTCAAAAGCGGATCTCACCGCCTGGGTGAAACGAATCCGCGCTCAGGAATGGAAAGCCGCTTTTGTGTTCTTCAAACACGAAGACGAAGGAACAGGGCCAAAACTGGCCGCTCAATTCATCAACCTGAGTAATAAACCGCGCTGAATCCCGCCTAGAAGTTTCCCGAACAGGCTTCGTGGCCGCAATCGCAGTCGATCTCGATCGTCTGGCCTGAACCTTCGCAGGATGCGCTGCAATACTTGCCGCCTGGTTGCGCCGGGCACGAGCAGGGCGGGTTCTTACACTTGTTTACGTTATCGTCGGCCATCTTGGTCCTCCGTGTTACTGTTGTGGAAGACGTAGCTTACTACTGTTTCTCCGGTGCTTCAAATTCGATCGCGCCGTGAGCCTTCAACAACCGGATCACCGGCTGACTGTTCTCGCCAAACGCGTACATCAACGCTGTTTTTCCTTCTTTGTCGCGGGCATTAACGTTTGCTCCCGCAAGTATCAAGGCGCGGACGTTGTGGACCAGCCCGTTGTCCGCAGCGACCATCAACGCGGTTTTGCCTTCGTTATTGGCGGCGTTCACTTTTGCGCCCGCGTCGAGCAGCGCTTGCAGCGCCTCGACATTGTTCTCCTGCGCGATCGTGATCAGAGCCGTGTCGCCGTCGTTATCGCGCAGGTTAACTTTCGCGCCGGCGTTGATTAGGTCCCAAACGACCTCGCTGGTCGTGTCTTCGCTGATCACCATCAGAATTGTTTCGCCCTGTTCATCTCTGAGGCTCACATCAGCCTTGTTCCAGAGCAGCACCTGGATTATCTCGCGATTTCCGTTCATGACGGCGCGTTCGAGGGCGGTATAACGTGTTGCGGGGTCGCGTGCGTTTACGTCAGGTTTACTCAACAGAAGCGTCTTTACCGCGTCCATATCGTCATCTCGAACGGCCGCAACCAGTGGGTTCGTGGCCACGGCGAGAACCATCCCGCCACTAAGCCGAGTAGTAACAACGTTGGATTCTTCTTCCCCGGAAGAAGCCATGCTGAGTGTTTGATCGATGCGGTTGTTGTCGCCCGCTCGAACAACGACATTCGGGACATCCGTAGTGTCGAACCCTGTGGCAACGATTGTGAGCTTGTAAGTTCCGGGTACGATGTCGTCAATACGAAATTGACCGTTGCGGCTGGTGTGCGTGATATGCGACTCACCATTCTCCGTGCTTGAAAGTGTGACTGTAGCGCCGTTGATCGGGTCGCCGTTTGGACTGAAAACGAAACCATACAACTTGGCGTTAGCGGAGGCGACGAACGCGTTGGCAACGCGCGCCGCGACGTTGCGTTGCGTTGGAACTTCCGTGGACTTTGGAGTCGCAGCGGCGGCGACCGCCGACGAAATGCTGAGAGTTGCAGAGAACGCGCTCGCGACGAGCACCGACGTGCGCCGCCCGATCTTGTATAGGACCGGCGTGGAAGATATTTGCGGAAGAGGCTGCTGATAATTAACACAGAGCCGATCGCCGGAACGCGCAATGAGACGTCTGAGTTGTTTCTTCGTGAGGAGGTCAACGTTATGGACCGTTCGCTGACAATGCTCGCAGAAACGCACGCGATCGTTGCCGAACATCGAATCCCAATCCACGTCACACGGCGAAGCAATGCGAATCTGAGACGCTAAATCCCTGCCGGACATAGGCTCACTCCTTTCACCTTCGAGTTGATTGGAGAGCCTGGGGAGAGTCGCTCTTTTACTTCAATTTGACGTCAGTTATCGGAATTGGTTCCGCACAAACTACAGACTGAGAGGGCGGCGAGAACCGGCTCGTTCTCACCTCGTGTCAACACGGATTTTATTGTGCTTGTGAGCCCAGGGAGGTGCTCACTGGTTCGGCCGTGAGATGCGGTGGTCCGGCGGAAGGGTTGTTACCCGTCCGCGAAAAAATGCATGGTCTGTGAAGCTCGTCAAACTGTCCCAGATGCGCCGAGAAACGGTTACCGGTTGTTTGATACTGCTCAGCACTATGAGACATCCGACTACTCCCCAAAGGCACATGGCGTTTCTCATCGCGGCCTTGTTCATAACCGTACTTTGCGCCAATCAAGTGCCGGCCCAACAACCTGCTCCGACCGCGAACGAGTTGCTGCGCTCCGCAAAAACCATCTACGTCACGTCTACTTCCATTCTCGTGCGTCCGGCCGTAATCGAATCCAAACTGCGCAAGCGTTCAGAGTTTCAACGGCTTGGTCTGTTGATCACTCGAGACCCGGCCGAAGCTGACCTCGTGTTGGAAGTGCGCCACGATCTCTTCACAAAATATGTCTTCACCGCGGTCGACACGCGCACCAACATCGTGGTGGCGAGCGGCAAGTTGAGCTCGCTGGCGGGGACTGTGGCCGGGAAGGTG
>DASUOZ010000761.1:0-2198 GCA_036276375.1 Pyrinomonadaceae bacterium
CCGTGAAATCCTGCGCGATACCGGCATCAGCTATCGCTTCACCGACCGGCGCACGGTCGTGCTCGAGATTCACGCCGAAACGGGACAGGTCGAAGTCAGAGACGATGCGCGACTGATTCTCTCGTCTCCTAAATATACGCAGCCACTCGTCGACACGCCGCAAACAGTAACCGTCATCTCGAAAGAGGTGATGGAAGAACAAGGCGCAACCACCTTGCGCGACGTTTTGAAAAACGTCCCCGGGCTAACCATCACCGCCGGCGAAGGCGGTAATCCGGCCGGCGACAATCTGACGCTGCGTGGCTTCAGCGCGCGCAACGATATCTTCGTCGACGGTGTGCGCGACATCAGTCCGCAAGCGCGTGATCCTTTCAACCTCGAACAGGTCGACGTAGTGAAAGGTCCAGGCTCCGCCTTCACCGGCCGTGGCTCAACTGGTGGTTCAATTAACCTGCTCAACAAAACACCCGGTCTGAAACGCGCCTTCAGCGGCACACTCGACGTCGGCTCCGACAGCACGCGACGCGCAACCGCGGACGTAAATCTGCCAATCGGCGACAGCATCGGTCTGCGCTTGAACTTGTTGGGCCATCACTCCGGTGTCGCGGGCCGCGACGTCGTTAAGTTTGATCGTTGGGGCGTCGCACCGTCGCTCACCTTCGGTCTCGGCAAACCGACGCGCTTCACTGTCAGTTACTACAAACTGAAGCAGAACAACATCTCCGATTACGGCATTCCCTGGGTGCCGGTTACAAACAACGTGCTGGTGGAGTTTCGCGATCGTCCGGCGCCGGTGCCGCGCAACACGTTCTATGGCCTGCGGAGCCGCGACGTCGAAAAGCTCAACGCGGATCTCGTAACCCTGAAGTTCGAACACGACTTCAACGACGCACTTTCACTCCGCAACCAACTCCGTTTCGCCGACTCGTCGCGCGATTCGATCGCCACGCCGCCACGTTTTGCGAACCCCAACTCCACTGCAATCAACCGCGAAATGCGTTCGTGGCAAACGGAAGACAAGATTTGGGACAACCAGACGGATCTCGTCGCCCGCTTCCACACCGGTAGCGTCGAGCATGCACTCGTCACCGGCGCGAATTTCACGCGTGAGAACAACGTTCGGAACACGCGCACCGCGCCAAACATGTTGACGACGTTGTTCAATCCGAATCCTGACGACGTGTACACGGGAACGATCACGCAGAGCCCAATCACCGGCGACGTGAGCGCAAATTCGCAGGCCGTTTATGTCTTCGACACTGCAAAGCTCAGCCAGAAATGGGAATTGAACGGCGGACTGCGTTGGGATCGATTCGACGCCGACGGAATAACCACGACGGGCGCGCCTGTGTCGCGTGTCGATCGCATGTTGAGCGTCCGTGCCGGAGCGGTCTTCAAACCGCTGCCGCAGGGCTCCATCTACGCTTCGTACGGCAGCGCGCTCAATCCGTCACTGGAAGGTCTGTCCTACAACACGGCAAACACGGTGATTGATCCGGAGAAGACCTACACACTCGAAGCCGGCAGCAAGTGGGACCTTTTCGGCGGTCGCATGCTGCTCAGCGGCGCAGTTTTTCGTGTCGAGAAACAGAACGCGCGAACTCCGGGTGTGTCGCCCGGTGATCCGCCGCAAGTCCTGGAAGGCAGGCAACGCGTCGATGGTGTCGAACTGAGCGTTGAAGGAAACATTACGAGAGCATGGCAAGTGCTTGCCGGTTACACGTTTCTCGATAGCACCACGATTGATTCAAACGTGCCCGCCGAAGTCGGGAAAGAGCTCGTAAACACGCCGCCGAATTCGTTCAACGTGTGGTCCACGTATCGCCTGCCGTCCGGCCTTCATTTCGGCGGCGGTGCGCGCTTTGTCGACCGACGCTTCGGCAACACCATCAACACGCGCTTCGTCGAGGCTTACTGGACGTTTGATGCGATGGCGTCGTATCCGCTCACGAGCCACATCGACCTGAAACTCAATCTCTACAATCTGACCGACAAGTATTACTTCGATCGCATTGGCGGCGGCCACATCGTACCCGGACCAGGCCGCGCCGCGATGGTGAGCACGAGTTTTCGTTTTTGATCTGACTGATGTTGTTGCAGGTGCCAGACGTGTTGACTCCCGAGCAGGTTGCGAGTTGTCGCCGGCTGCTCGAGGCTGCTGACTGGGTCGATGGACGCGTAACCGCGGGCCACCAATC
>DASUOZ010000762.1:0-6186 GCA_036276375.1 Pyrinomonadaceae bacterium
AGCGAGCGTGTCGTGGCGAGTTTGCCTTCCGGTCTGATCGCTTTCGACGCCGCCGGGCTTTCGATGGTCGTCAACACGCCGGGAAGAACGCTGCTCGGTGTTGACGGTCGAGCACTTGGCGAATCGTACGAAACACTGCTGGGCAATCACGCCGAGCTGTCGCAGATGGTGGGTGATTGTCTTCGCAAAGGAACGATTTACCGGCGCTCGGAAGTGGAGGCGAGAACTGAGGGCGGTCAGCTACGAAGATTTGGGGCGACAATCGCGCCGATCGAGTTGCCGGCGGATCGTGGACCACGCGGGGCGCTTTGCCTGTTGACGGACATTACGGAAGTCACTGAACTGCGCGAGCAGGTGGCCTTGAAGAACAATCTCGAGAGTCTGGGCGAGATGTCCGCGGGCCTGGCGCACGAGTTCAAAAACGCGATCGCGACGCTACAGGGTTACGCTCAGCTTTTGCAGACTCTGGAGTTAAACGACAAAGCGCAGCTTGCGGCGGCGTCGCTGTTAAATGAAGTGCGTGGTTTGGCGACGATGGTCACGGCGTTTCTGGACTTTGCGCGACCGCAGCCGTTGCACGTCGAGGATGTAGATCTTCGCGGATTGATTACGGATTGTGCCGTTGAGCTGCAGCCGTTGTTTGAAGAGGTGAAAGTTGAACTGGTTGCTGATGAAGTGGACGCTTTAATTGTTCGCGCTGACGAGCGGATGTTGCGATTGGCGCTGCAGAACCTGATGCGTAACGCAGCCGAAGCGATCCCGCGCGAGAAACCGGAACGAGCAGTTACGGTTCGGACAGCGACCGAGATTGACTCTACAGGTGACCCGAACGGCAAACGGTCGGTTGTTATCGAGGTTCGCGACACGGGAACAGGCATTCCGCCGGCGCAACTGCAAAAAATCTTCATTCCCTTCTTCACGACGAAACCGAAGGGGCACGGCGTGGGGCTCGCGTTAACGCATCGAATCATCACCGAGCACGGCGGAACACTGACTGCCGCCAACGCAGTCGACGGCGGCGCCGTCTTTACCATCAAAATCCCTGCGGAAAATACTCGCGCCAGCGACGGTCGACCAGCTCCGCAACATCCGGCCGCACAATAAGCTCATCCGGAAAGCCCGGCTTCATACGCGCGTCGATCACGATCGGCGCTTTGTAAACGAGGTGATGTCGCTGGACAGTTGTGCCGGCGCCGTAGATGTCAGCCGCGGGCTCGAAGCGCGTCCAGGTGGACCACAGGAAATCCGGGGTTGATCCTGCAACGTTCGCTTTGTCGTGTAACACGATCAAAGGCCAATTCGCAAAAATCTCCTCCCCGGCCACTCGCATTGCTAACTGCTCGTCTTCTGCGAAAGCCTTTCCTTCCACTACCAAACAGCCGCCACAAAAGACCTCTGCTTTCGAAAGATAGCTCGGTAACGTACCTCTAAACTCGCGCGGCAACGACCGAACCGCTTCGCCTAAGCCGAGCATGATGGCTTTACTGCCTTCGTTAACTTTCCCGCTCGTGTAATCGAGCGTATCCATCGACACGTTTGAGAAAACAAACAGATCCGTTTCCGGGCGAAAGCGCTCCAGCACGTGTTCCAACAACCGCGGAAAGTCTTTCAAATCCTGCGGCGTGTCAGTGAGTAGCAGAAACTTAGTCAACGAAAGCTGACCTTCACCCAGAATTCGAAAACCCGAAACGAGCGCTTCGCGCCCGTACCGTTCGCGCACCACCGCCGCGCACAACGAATGAAACCCTGTTTCGCCGTACGTCCACAGATCGCGCACCGAAGGCATCACGAGCGGAAACAACGGCGACAACAGCTTCTGCAAGTAATCGCCGATGAAGAAGTCTTCCTGTCGCGGCTTGCCGACGACCGTCGCCGGATAGATCGCATCGCGACGATGAATCACCGCGTCACAATGAAAGACCGGGTAGTCGTGGCGCAACGAGTAGTAGCCGTAATGATCGCCAAACGGTCCTTCCGGTCGTCGCTCGTGCGGCGGAGCATGGCCAACGAGTGCAAACTCGGCTTCAGCGGCGAGCCGGTGCCGGCCCTTCATCGGGTTCTCCGTCATTCCCAATTTCTGACCCGCCAGAAGCGACGCCAATACCAATTCCGGTACGTCTTCCGGCAGGGGCGCGATCGCCGCCAGGATCAACGCCGGTGGACCACCCAGAAACACCGTCACCGGCAACGGCTGATTCAGCTTCTCCGCTTCGTGGTAATGAAACCCGCCGCCTTTCTGAATCTGCCAATGCAGACCCGCGGAACGTGCGTCGTAGATCTGCATTCGATAAATGCCGAGATTGTGTTTTCCCGTGTTCGGATTCTCGGTGTAGACGAGCGGCAACGTGATGAATGGGCCGCCGTCTTCCTGCCACGTCGTGAGCACCGGCAACTGGTCCAACCGCGCGGGCCTGTCGATCACCTGTGTGACGGGCGCGCGCGATGTGTTTCGCGTACCCAGTTTCAAGAGATCCCAACCCAGCGAACGATGCTTCCAGAGCTCAGCAGGCTTCGGCGGCAGCAGTGACTCCGCAATCTGCACCGCATCGCGCACGAACGCTTCCGGTTTTGCGCCAAACGCGAGATCGATCCGTCGTTCGGTGCCGAAGAGGTTCGTCACCACCGGATACCGGCTGCCCTTCACGCGGTCGAACATCAACGCCGGGCCGCCGTCGGCAATCACACGACGATGGATCTCCGCCAGCTCGAGATACGGATCGACCTCGGCTTTGATGGTGATGATTTCGTTTTCCCTGGTAAGTCGGTCGAGGAATGTGCGCAGGCTCGGATGCATTAGCAAACGTAAACAAGCCATCCACAGGTTACACAGATTTCTGCGTAATCTGTGGATGGTTTTCTATTCCGGCTTCTCAACTGTTCGTGGACGCGCGCGTGTCGAAGTCGTGGGCTCCGCTAAACGCTTCTCGATCTCGTCGTGCGCGATCTCGGCTGCTTCGGCAACGTAGGGCTGGTGCGATTCGCGAAACGGTTTGACGAGATCGAGTGTTTGGGCGTCGCCAATACGCGCGAGTGCTTTGAGCAGACCCGCGTTCACGCGTGGTGGATTCTTTGTTTTCTTAAGGAACGGATAGAGCAGATCCGGACTTTCCAAGTCCGACAAATAACCGATTGCCTGGTCCTGGCGGCCGGAGTCGAGCTCGTTCACGACGCGATACAAGGCTTCCGTGCGGCCCATGCGATACAGGGCCCAGTCGAGCGCGAGCCGCACTTCCTTGTTCTTTTCCTGAAGCTGGTAGCCTTCAACGAGTTTGCGTTGATCGGTTGCGGCGAGGCGGGCGAGTGCTTCAGCGCTGCGGCGACGCACGTTTGCGTCGAGGCTGTTCAGTTGTTTGGCGAAGTCGGCGGGGTTGGAGCGTGCGTCGACGCCGTCGATGTCGACTGTTTGAGCGTAAGTAGCGCTAGCGAGAGCCCCCAGGAGAGGGATTAGAACCGCATAAAAAACTCGGATCTTCATTGCTCTTTCTTCTTTCGCAGGAGAGCGGTGTTTAGATCAAGGTCCGCGACGGGAATTACTTCCACGTTCGCATACTTCTTCTGCAGCTCGGGGAGAAACAACTTCGCGTTGCCGACGATGATTATATTACTCGTCTTTGCATCCAGCCGCGTACCCGCAAACTTCTTCACGTCCGCGGTGCCAATCGCCTGCACATTATTTATGTAACGATTGATCTCGTCAAAACTCAGACCGTGCAGCGCCAACGACGCAAGCTGGCTCACCAGCCCGTTAACTGTTTCCAGATTGCGCGAGAAGTTTCCGATCAACACCGCCTTACGCGGCGTCAGCTCAACATCCGCCGGCGGCGCACTCGACAGACGCTCAATCTCGCCGAGTAACAACTCCGCCACCTGCGCACCCGACTCATTCTTCGTCTGCGCCGACGCCACAAACGGGCCAACGTACCGCCGCGTGTCCAACTGACTGCCTGCGCCGTAACTCAACCCGCGCTTGATCCGAATCTCCTGGTTGAGTCGACCTGAATAACCGCTCAACACAGAGTTCGTCACGATGCCGCTGAAGTAATCGGGATCGCGACGATTGATGCCGGTGCGCGCGACATAAACCGCGGCCTGACCCGCATCTGGTTTGTCGATCACGACGACGCGTCCGGCCTTCGACGCCGGGTTGTTCGGCGTCTCCGCAACGCTGGGCAACGGTGTCTCCGGCTTTTGCCAATCGCCGAAATACTTCGTGGCGAGTGCAAACCCGTCTTTAGCAGCGATGTCGCCGCCGATTACGAGAATCGCGTTGTCCGGCCGATAAAAACGCGAGTGCATCTTCGCGATGTCTGCCGCGGCGATGCGCGTCAACGACTCGGTCGTGCCGCTGAGCGGATGACCGTAAGGACTGTCCCCGAACACAACTCTCGAGGCCACAAACCGCGCGATCGAACCCGGCTCGCCGAGCGCGAGCGTCAGATTGTCGAGATACTGCTGCCGCAGTCGTTCGACTTCATCGCTCTTGAACGTCGGACGACGCACGACGTCCGCCAGAATCTCCATCGCCTGCGGAACCTTCGTCGACATCACGCCAACCTGCGCGAACGACGAGTCCCAGCGCGCGCCCGAGTTGAGCGAGCCGCCGAGGCTCTCGATTTCCTGCGCGATCTTGGTGGCGTCGCGACTCTGTGTGCCTTTCGTGAGCAGGCTGGCAGTCATGTCGGCCAACCCGGCCAACTCAGCCGGATCGGCTTCGCCGCCGTTCTTGACCAAAAGTTGCGCTGACACGAGCGGCGACTCGCGGCGTTCGATTACGATCACGCGCAGTCCGTTTGGCAGTGTCTGTTCGGCAGGCTTGGGAAACGTTCCCGAACGCGGCGCTGCGGGTGGCGGCGGGGTGGCCTGCGGCGTCTGCGCACTTACGCCGAAGGAGAAGACGAACAAGCCGAGGAGCGCGAATAAGCGGTTGATGTTTTTCATCGAACGCCCTCCTTCGCTTGGCTCGCGTGCTTCGCCTGCTTTGCAGACTCGGGCAGGTAGTAGATCACCAACCGATTCTGATCGGTGAAGTACTTCTTCATTACTCGTTGCACATCAGCGGCAGTCACGGCCTGCAACCGCGCGAGATCCGTGTTCACGCGTGCCGGATCGCCCAACAACACCGCGGCCTCGCCGAGCGCGAGCGCTTTTCCGTTGCTCGTCTCACGCTGGCGTAGCTGATCCGTGATGATCTGGTTCTTTGCTTTCTCCAACTCCGCCGCGGACACGGGCGCGTCCTGAAGTTTTTTGATCTCAGCCAAGAGCGACTTCTCCGCGTCTTCCGCTTTCTTGCCGACCGACAGTATCGCCAACATCACAAATAGACTCGCGTCTTCGCGTGTCTCGGCGTTCGAATCGGCTTCCGCCGCCAACTGCTGCGTGTAAATCAGCGAGTGATACAAACGCGACGACTCGCCGGCCGAAAGGATCGTATCGGCAACACGCAAGGCATCCGAATCGGCATCCGCTTGCCGCGGCGTCAAGTAAGTCAAACCAACGGCCGGCAAATCGTTGCTGCCGTATTCAGTCAAACGTGTTTCTTTTTGCCGCGCCGGCTCTTTGGTCGTCACGCGCGGCAGCGGCCGATTGGGTTTTTGTATCGGACCGAAATACTTATCAATCCACGCATCGAGTTGTTTCGGATCGAAGTCGCCGACGACTACCAGCGTCGCATTGTCCGGGCGATAGTAAGTGGCATGAAACTGTTGCACGTCCTGGAGCGAAGCAGCGTCGAGATCCTCGATGCTCCCGATCGTCGGCCGCATGTACGGATGTTCCACGAACGATTTCTGCTGGAGCAGATAGAAGAACTTTCCATACGGCGGCGCCAGGACGCCCTGCCGATACTCCTCCTTCACCACGTCGCGTTCCGACTTGAAGTTCGCATCGTCAACATTCAAGCCCGACAGACGATCGGCTTCCGCCCAGATCAACGTTTCCAGGTAATTCGACGGCACCACTTCGAAATAGACAGTCACGTCGTCGCTGGTGAACGCGTTGTTGAAACCGCCCACGTCTTCCGTAAGCCGGTCCATCATCTCCGACTTCATGTTCTTAGTGCTCTTGAACATGATGTGTTCGAAGAGATGTGCGAAGCCGCTGCGTTGCGGCGGATCGTCCTTCGAACCCACGTGATACCAGACCTGAATCGCCACGGTCGGACTCGAACGGTCCGCGGCGGTCAGCACG
>DASUOZ010000763.1:0-10263 GCA_036276375.1 Pyrinomonadaceae bacterium
AAGGGGCTACGCCCCCGGTTCGGGCTCCGCCCTCTTCCGCGTGCGCCACTCGCGCGTGGGATCGTCGTCGGGGTCGGGCGTCTCTTGCGGGGGCCGCAGCTCTTCAGGGACGTTGCGCAGGTTGACGCGGATGCGTGTCCACGTGGAAGAACGCCCGCGCATCGAATCAACCAACACGTCGTCGACCGCAAGCAACTGGGCCACTTTGCGGTACTTCCGCTTCCACCTTTCCAATCCCGCTAACGCAGCTTCTTTACTCGGCGAATTAGCGATCACCAACAGTGGCATCCGAACACGCGGCGACTTTTTCTTAGTCGCTGAAGACTTCGCGGCACCGGCGCTCGAACTCTTCGAGCGCGCTCGCGAAGGCGCCACACGCGGGGCTTCGCCGGACATCTTGCGGAAGTGTGGGGGCCAGGGCGCATCGCCCATTCCCGCTGCCTCATCACGGGCGGCCAGCTCCAGTAGCGGCTCCAGTGAACCGGCATGAAGATCCATCTCCGCGTGCGCATCACCTCGCTCGGCCAAACGCGCCGGCGCCGTCAACACGTTGAAATCCGCCGGATCGCAGTCTTCAACTTCCTCCCAACGCAACGGCATCGACACGCGCGCATCCGGCAGCGGCCGCACTGAATACGCCGAACACGTCGTCCGGTCCTTCGCGTTCTGGTTGTAATCCAGAAACACACCATGTCGCTCTTCTTTCCACCACTTCGACGTCGCCAGCTGCGGCACACGCCGCTCGATCTCACGCGACAACGCCACCGCCGCGCGCCGCACTTCAGTAAACGGCCAACGCTGCTGGATACGCACGTTGACGTGCATGCCGCGCGAGCCGCTCGTCTTGGGCCAACCACGCAAACCCATTTCCTGAAGCAGCGCGTTTACTTCCAGAGCGACCACCCGAACGTCATCCCAGCCCACACCCGGATTCGGATCGAGATCCACACGCAACTCGTCCGGATGATCCAGATCGTTCGACCGCACCGCGTGCGGGTGCAACTCAATACAGCCGAGATTCACCACCCAGGCGAGTCCCGCCGCATCGTCAACCACAACCTCTTCCGCAAACCGGCCCGACGGAAACGACAGCGTCACTGTGCGCAACCACGCCGGCGTGTTCGACGGTGCGCGTTTTTGGTAAAACGCTTCACCCTCAGCGCCGTTTACGTAGCGCTTCAGCACGATCGGCCGGTCACGAATACCCGCCAACGCGCCGGGTGCAACCGCCAGGTAGTAGCGAACGAGCTCTAATTTGGTGAGTTTGATCTGACGCGAGAAGTAAAGCTTGTCAGGATTACTGACGCGGACCTCGTGCCCGTCAATCGTGAGGACCTCTGCTGTGTCGTCAGTTTTGGCCACGGAACCCGGATTATAGTGGCTTCGACATGTTGATGAAATGGCACGGCTGTTTGGTCGGGACATCCGCCGGAAAAGGCGTCGTGCCGTTTTCAACGTAACCGCGATGTTCATAGAACGCCGGCAACTCTGTCCGCAGATTGACGATATAGATATCCATAAAACGTGCGCCGCGCGCGCGGCAATACTCCTCGCCCTCCGCCATCAGGCGCGATCCGAGCCCGCTTTGCTGCCGCCCAGGATCGACCGACAGAAGCCCGAGATAAGCACGCTCACCGCGAGGTTCGACGTAAACACAACCACTCAACCCGTGCTCGTCATCAGCGACCAGAAACGCGCCGGTCGTCAATGAACGCTGCACTTCAGCGAGGGAGATGCGGTTGCCGTCAACAAAGAAACCCTCGGCAATACGAAAGGCGGCGTTGATCACCGCCGTGATCTTTTCCGCGTCCGACGAATTGGCAATGCGAATTTCACCCATGGCGACGTTGAAGGGGACCAGTCAGATGATAGAATGCGCCCCGCAATTCTGGAGTAGTTCTCAAACTCAGATCAAGTGAAGGACTCATGACGCAAGCACCCGAAGCTCGCTCCGGACTCGATCCGTGGCGCATCGCTGAACTTCCGCCCGCGCCGCGCCCGAAAGGTCTCGGCTGGTTCAGCGCGATTGGTCCCGGCGTGATCGCCCTCGGCGTTTCGATCGGCAGTGGCGAGTTTTTGCTCGGCCCCGCGGCGTTTGTGAAGTATGGCCTGGCGCTTCTGTGGATCGTCGGCGTAGCCGCGCTTTTGCAAACACTCCTGAACGTCGAACTGATGCGCTACACGCTCGCGACGGGCGAACCCGTGGTCACCGGATTCATGCGCACTCGACCACACTCGACGTTCTGGGCCTGGTTCTACGCGATGCTTTACTTTCTCCAGATGGGCTGGCCGGGATGGGCGGGCGCCGCCGCGGGCGCGGTCTTCTTTTTGTTTGCGAAGCGGTTGCCGGTCGCGGATGAAGCCGGCACGGTCTACACGATCGGCGTCGGTCTGTTTCTTTTGTGCGCGCTGATTCTGACGTTCGGCCGGCGCATTGAAAAGACGCTCGAGTATCTCAACTGGATCATGGTGAGTGTGATCCTCGGCGGCCTCGGCATCCTGGCCGTGCTCTTCGTTCCGCTACCGACGTGGGGCGCCGCAGTTGCTGGTTTCGTTGGCTTCGACGTGCAGCAAGGTGCTTTTCAATTTGTCCCGCCGGGCGCCGACTTCTTTTTGCTGGGCGCGTTTGCGGCGTATTGCGGCGGGGGCGGCGTCGCGAACCTCACGCTGAGCAACTGGGCGCGCGATAAGGGTTACGGCATGAGCAGCATCGTCGGATTCATTCCGGCGGCAGTGGGCGGAAAAAAGGTGTCGCTGGCGCACACGGGCTCAACGTTCAAACCGACCCCATCGTCACTGGAGCGATGGCGCGGCTGGTGGCGAATCGTGTACGTCGATCAATGGGGCGTTTATTTCTGCGGGGCGATTCTCGGCATGGTGTTGCCCGCGTTGCTTTACATTACGTTCGTGCCCGCCGGCAGTGACATTCGCGGACTCGGAATCGCAGCCGCGTTGGCACAGGCGGTAGCCACACAGAAGGGCGCGATCTTCGGTGGCGTAATTGCCGTTCTCGGTGTGTGGCTTCTTTTTAAGACGCAGTTGGACATTCTGGAAGCCATGACGCGCGCGATCACCGACATTCTCTGGACGGGCAGCAGTCGCATTCGCGCGTGGCGCGGCGGCGACGTGCGCGTGGTTTACTACACGGCGCTGGCGGTGATCACTGCGTGGGGCATCATCGCGCTGCGCTTGTCGCAACCCATCATCCTGCTGGCACTCAGCGCAAACATGGCGGGTATTGTGTTCATCATCAGCTCGTTGCATTTGCTCTACATCAACACGCGACTGCTTCCGGTCGAGTTGCGTCCGCCGATGTGGCGACGCCTGGCGCTGATCGCGTTGGCCGTGTTTTATGGATTGTTTTTAGTCCTGTGGTTGTGGACTCTTTTTGATTGACAGCGTCCCTGCATGAGAAGATTATTTCGCCGTGAAAACGATCGTCGCATTATTTGTCGCGTGCGCGTTGTTCGGGGCGATGCTTGCCCCCACGACAGCACGCTCGCAACAGAGTGACCCGACACCCACAGTCGTAAAGATTGAGGGTCAAACGATCAAAATTCGACAATGTATCAAGCCGCTCGACGAGCATCGGCAGCAAGAAGTGTCGGAGCTGATGTACGGGCAGAAAATCACGAACCTCAGCAGCCGGCCGATAATTGTTTATCGTTATGCTCCGCAGCCTTACGACGTGCGGCTCAGCAGGACGTTGGAGGGTATACAGAAGGCAAAGTTTCAGATGAAGGAACGCCCTGCCGTTTCTCCCAAGCCGGCGCGCGAGTTCCCGGAGCCGGACCCACCGAACCAGTTTTTTCGCGTGTTGCAGCCGTTCCAGTCGTTTCTTTACGAGTATCCCGTGACACTGACATTCCTGCCGACGGAGTTGATCGACGGAGATAAGAAGTTATTAGTGGGCGAGTTTTTCATCCAGCTCAAAGTCGCGACGTGGCTTGCCGGAACCGATCAAGCCGCACAGTTGCGACAACGCTGGGCCCGGCACGGCGAATTCTTCTATCACGACTTAATCACTGAGCCTTTTCCGTTCACAGTTGAAAAAGTAGGAGCTGATACGCCCCGCTGCAACAATCCATAAATCACGTGACTCACAGAATCTTCACCATCCTCATGCTGCTCGTGGCCGGGCAGTTCACTCACGTTTATTCGCAACAAGTCTTTACCGAACAAGGCGTCACGATTGAATTCAGCGTGGCGGCGAAACCGGTCGCCGGTGAAGAAGCAACCGTGCGCTTCAAGATCACCGGAGCAAACGGCGGCGTGCCGCTCAGCAACCTGCGCCCGGCCGCGTGGATCGATCAGCGCGAGACACTGCAAACTCCGGCGGCGCGCGCGTGTCGCGACAAAGTCCAGCAGTTTTTGCAGTCGAGTTTTACCAGGCGGCCGACGCTCGATCTCAACGCCTACTTCGTGATGGCGTTGAATAACGAACCCAACATTTCGGTGATCGATCCAGTGTTGGGCTTTGGCGGCAGCAAGCTCTACACACTTATCGCCCTAAAGAGTCCCGGCGAAGACTGGGTGCTCAGCGAAGACAACAAACGCGTCTACGTTTCGCTGCCCGCGAGCAATCAAGTGGCAGTGATCGACGTGCCCACCTGGACCGTGATCGCCAATATCGATGCCGGTGTGAAACCCACGCGCGTCGCGCTCCAGCACGACCAAAGATATCTCTGGGTCGGAACGAACGACGGCGTCGCCGTGATCGATACAGTCACTCGCAAACCGGTCGCACAGTTAAAGACCGGCGCCGGCCCGCACGAGATCGCTTTCAACGACGACGACACGATCGCTTTCGTCGCGAACAAAGCAGCCGGCACGGTCTCGCTAGTCGATGTGCGGAAACTGGCCGTGATAAATGTGCTCAAAGCCGGCGCGCAACCCACGGCTATCGTCTACTCTTCACTAAGCAAAACAGCGTACGTCGCCAGTGAGGCCGACGGATCGATCGTCGCGATCGGCGGTGCGAAGCGAGACGTTATCGGCCGTATTCAAACCGAACCCGGCACGCGCACGCTCAGCATAGTTCCCGACGGCCGCTACGGTTTTGCACTCAACACCGCCAGGAGCACCGTCTACATCTTCGACCTTTCATCGAATCGCGTGGTTCACAAACTACCGGTCGGGCCGGACTCGGATCAGATCAGCTTCACGCGACAATTTGCTTACGTTCGTTCGGAGAGCAGCGAGTTTGTAACGATGATCAAGCTCTCCGACCTCAGAAAGGAAGCGGCCGTGACGCGTTTTCCCGCCGGACAAAGAGCGCCGCGCGAATCGCCGTCGACGTCGATCGCTCCGGCAATCGTTCCCGCACCCGAAGACGGCGCGGTGCTCGTGGCAAATCCTGCCGACAAGACGATCTATTACTACAGCGAAGGCATGGCGGCGCCGATGGGAAGCTTTCAGAACTACAAACGCGATCCGCGCGCGCTGCTCGTGCTGGACAACAGTCTGCGCGAAACAGAGCGCGGCGTTTACACGAGCACGGTGCGACTGATGGCGCCCGGTAGTTACGACGTCGTGTTTCTGTTGGACGCGCCGCGCCTCGTCAACTGTTTCGACCTGACTGTCGCTGACAATCCGGCGTTGCCGAAGAAAGTGGAAACGACGGTTAAGTTCGAACCACTCGTCAAAGAAACGCTCGCTAACGCTGGCGAACGCTTCACATTGCGTTTCAAAGTGGTCGATACAAAATCCGGAAGTGCGAAGTCAGACGTGCAGGACATTATGGTGCTCGCGTTTCTTGCGCCGGGCATCTGGCAACATCGCGAGCCGGCCAAGCCGGCGGCGGACGGCGTTTACGAAATGAGTTTTGTGCCGCCTGACCCGGGCGTGTACTATATTTTTTTCCAGAGTCCCTCGCTGGGTATTCAGTTCAATCAGTCGACACCGCTGACTCTCCAGGTGGTGAAACCTTGAAACACGCAGGACCCGTGTCCTGTCCGGAGAATCCAATGAAACCGATCCTCCTTCTAACCTTACTGCTGGCAACTTCACTTGCCCTGGCTATGGCGAGTGGCGCCGTCGCGCAGGAGCCCGCTGCTCCGAAGCCGGCGCAGGATCCGGCTCCAAGCGCCGCGCAAAGTGCCGCTTCAAACGCCGAGAAATACTTCACGGACGTGATGCTCGTTAACCAGGACGGCGAGAAGATGCGGTTCTACAGCGATCTGCTACAAGGCAAAACCGTTATCATCAATTCTTTCTTCGCAACGTGTCAGGGAAGTTGTTTGCCCATCACGCGCAACCTCGAAAAGGTGCAGGAAGCACTCGGCGATCGACTCGGCAAAGACGCGCGCATCATCTCGATCAGCGTCGATCCAACCATCGATACGCCCGCGGAGTTGAAAGCATTCGGCAAGAAGTTTCACGCGCGGCCGGGTTGGTTTTTTCTCACGGGCAGCAAAGAGAACGTGGAATTTGTATTGAAGAAGATCGGCCAGTTTGTTCCGGAGAAGCAGGACCATTACAACATCGTCATCATCGGCAACGAGCGCACCGGCCTGTGGAAGAAAGCGTTTGGGCTCGCCAAGAGCGAAGCGCTGATCGAGGTCGTCGAAAGCGTACTGAACGACAAAACTCCCCAGGACTAAGCGTTATGAAACTCAAAAACCTGAAACTATTACTCGCATTTTGTCTCGTGTTGGTGGTGGCGCCTGAAATCGCCGCGCAGAAAGTTCGTTACACCTGCCCGATGCATCCGGAAGTTGTTTCGACCAAGCGTGGCACGTGTCCGAAGTGCCGCATGAGATTGGAGCGCCAGAAACCGGCGCCGAAGGCGGATCCGTCGCCCACACCGACGCCGGATTCAGAAACGACCTCCGACTCGACTACTGGATCCACAGCGTTCTCTTCGTCAAAGATTCCCGATGCACCGGTGCTGGACCAACACGGCAAGCAACTCAACTTTTATTCAGACTTGATCAAAGGAAAGACAGTCGCGATCAACTTCGTGTTCACTACGTGTACCGCGATCTGTCCGTCGCTCGCCGCGACCTTCCGCCGCGTCCAACAGGACGCAGCCGCGCGCGGTATCGACGTGCAATTGATCTCCGTCAGCGTGGACCCGACTACCGACACGCCCGAGCGGCTGCACGATTTCGCGGCCAAGTTCAAAGCCGGTCCGGGCTGGACATTTGTGACCGGCGATAAAGCGCGGATCGATTCCCTGTTGCAGGGACTCGGCGCGGCGGTTACAAACAAAAACGACCACACGCCGATGATTTTGATCGGTAACGATGCGAGCAACTACTGGACCCGCGCGTATGGTCTCACGTCGCCAACCAAGATCGTCGACATCCTCGCCGAGGCGACCAGGCGAGCGAACTAGGTTTCGAAGATCGCCGCGTGCAGGCGCCTCACCAGCGCGCCGACATCATCAGGCTCGACGCGGAATTTGTAATTCAATCCCTGGCCGACGCAACCCACAATCGCACTCTCGCCCGCGATCTTGTGAGCAATCGCTTTGAATGTGCCGTTCGGATGCGACTCCGCGGAGATCAGTGTGCCCGGTTGTTGCGGCGCGTGTGAATTCAGAATCCGGATCGGGATTCTCCTCGCAATCACCGGCTCGATCATCTTCGGATGCATCACGCGCGCGCCGAGCTTTGCGAGTTGTGCGGCCTCCGCGTAGGAGACGTGCGGCACGGTGCGCGTTGCCTGCACGAGCCTCGGATCGGCAGTCTGAATGCCGTTCACATCGGTCCAGATCTCGATCTCACGCGCGTGAACGGCAGCGCCGATCAATGTGGCCGAGTAGTCAGAACTGCCACGTCCGAGAGTTGTCGTCACACCGTCGAGAGTTGAACCGATGAAGCCGCCGAGAACGGGAATGAGTTTTTTACCGGCGAGCGTGAGCAACTCCGCGCGAGTTCTTTGCCGCAGTTGTGACAACAGCGGTGCTGCATTTCCGTATTCGTTGTTAGTTATCACACAACGTCGCGCGTCGACGTACGTGGCCGGTAGACCATGCTCCTCGAGGATCAACGTCAGCAAGTTGGCGGCCAACCGTTCGCCGTGGGAAGCGATCGCGTCGTGAAGTTGCCAATCAACCTTGCCGTTACTCGTTACGTGTTTGAGCGACTGAAGAATCTCACGGCGACTGATCTCGATCAGATTCTGCAAACGCGTGCGACGCACGGGAGATAGATTTTGTCCGACACGAAGATGGCGCGCGAAATGTTCCTCCAGCGATCGCGCCGCAGCGTGAACACCTTCCGTCGAGACACCGCGAAAACTCGCGATGAGCGCGTCTGTTACGCCATTCATCGCGGAAGCGACGACGATCAGCGGTGCCGATGCTTTTGTTTTGACGATCTGCGCGACGCGCTCAAACGCGGGCGCGTCTTGAATTGAGGTGCCGCCGAATTTAACTAAGGTGATGTGAGTCGACACCTTTTTCTCCCGTTCAGGCGAGGGCGAAATGTAACTCTCAGAGCTTGTAAAAGTCCGGGCGGAGGACTGGAAGTTTATTCAGACTGGATTGCTAAACGCCGGTTAAAACTACTGCAAGGAATTTTGCTTGACACGGAAGGTTAAGAGAACTACGCTGCGCGTGTCAATGCGTTAGGGCGCTTATTGTTACTCACGCGCTGGTCACCCGCTTACACCAGCTCTCGATTCTTGAAACAACCCTTTCCTCGGTCATTAGTCCCGAGTGTCACAGCAGATCCTCAGTCTTTTTTTTAGTTTCGCCACCAGCGGCAAACGTAAATAAGGAGAGTCAACATGCTCGGTTCGAGATCCCCCGTACACATTGTTACCTCATTGACAGTGCTCACTTTTTGTTTGCTGACTGCGGCATTCGCCGGCGCGCAAACGCCGGCTGCCAAATTAGACAGACCAGTAGCGGCTTTATCTGCTGCACCGCCACAGGCGACGACTGCACCCGCTACTGAAGACAGGGTCGCAAAGGCTACCAAGCCGGCGGCTGAGTCAGCCAAAGGTGAAGCCGAGTCCGTGAAAACTGAGACAACTACGACTCCCGTGGCCGCGCCTGCTCCGCCAATGCAGCTCATCTGCGCGAACGCCACACGCACAGTCAAAGCTGATGTGGTCGCGATTCCGCAGCCACTCATGCTCAATCGTCTTGGCGCTGTGATTCCAAACGCTTTCGTGTTTGCGCTGCGAGCCGACACGACCGGCACCGGCAACAACATTCGCTTGCGTCCCGGCAAACGGCCGCGCCCGCTGGTGCTGCGCGCCAACGTCGGCGACTGTTTGCAAATCAGTTTCATGAACGCCATTCCGCAAGCCGCGTTTGACGAAAAAACACCCATCTCTCCCGCAGTGGGTACGAAGGAAGTCTCGCTGCACATTCAGGGACAGGAATGGGTCACAGGGCCCAACGACGACGGATCTTTTGTCGGTAAGAACAACTCGAGTCTGGCGACTCCAGGCGCACCACCGACTCCGCCGGCGCCGATGCCGCCACAGACACAGACTTATACGCTGTTCATCAAACAGGAAGGCACGTTCCTGCTGTACTCGATGGGCGACGCAACGGCCCAACCGACGGGCCAGATTAGCCGTGGACTCTTTGGTGCATTGAACGTGCAGCCCACGGGCGCCGAGTGGTATCGCAGCCAGGTCACGCAAAAGGATCTGGAGTTGGCGACGAGAAGCCGCACTACCGACGGCCAACCCGTAATCAACTACGACGCCAAGTATACCGACAACACTATTCGTCCTGCCGGCACGCCGATTCTCAGCATGCTGGATGGAAACCGCGGTGATCGAGTTCGCAATCTCGTTTACAGCGATCTCACCGCCATTATTACTGGTCCAAACGCCGGAAGATTCCCCGGCACTACGGGCGTAAACAATCCAGAGCCGCCGTGCAATGCGGAAGGTGGTGGAACCGGTGTCGATCCGTTGTTCTGCGCGAACCCCGCTTCGCCGGATCGCAAACAGCCGTATCGCGAGCTCACGATCATCTATCACGAGGTCGGACAGGTCGCCACGCAGGCGTTTCCTGTCTTTACCGATCCGCAGATGGCCAGCACGGTTAACGCAGGCTTCGATGGCTTCGCGATTAACTACGGCACTGGCGGCATCGGCGCTGAGGTTTATGCCAACCGCATCGGCGTGGGTCCAATGGGCGGCTGCATCGATTGCAAGTTTGAAGAGTTCTTCCTGAGCGCGTGGTCGGTTGGCGATCCCGCGATGCTCGTCGACCGTCCGGCCAACTCGAGTGTGTTGCCGGCATTCACTACTTTACCGCCGGCGCCGCCGGTGCCTCAGAGCGCGCCACCG
>DASUOZ010000764.1:0-3208 GCA_036276375.1 Pyrinomonadaceae bacterium
CGTCGCGAACCATTATGTTGTCGGGTTTGATGTCGCGGTGAACGATGCCCGCTCGATGTGCTGCGTCGAGCGCGGAGATTACCTGGAGAGCGATGTCGAGTGTTGACTTGAGATCGAGCCAGTCCCTTTCCAGTCGCGTCTTGAGAGTTTCTCCTGCGATGTATTCAGTGGCGATAAAATGAAGACCGTCAAGCTCACCGATTTCGTGAATTGTAATGATGTTCGGATGGTTCAGGGCCGACGCGGACTTTGCTTCACGTACAAAGCGGCTCATTCGATCGGCATCTTCAGCAAGGTGTGGCGGCAGGATTTTCAACGCCACGTTGCGATCGAGGACGGTGTCTTGAGCTAGATAAACTTCGCCCATTCCGCCCGTACCCAGTTGCGACCGGATTTCGTAGCGACCGAGTTTTGTGCCTGCCGCCAGTGTCATCCCGAAGACCCAAGTTTACCTCAGCTTCGGCTCAACGCAGGATTCGGTCGAGCTTACCGGTGGTGACGTTCCAGAGCACGACGGAGGCATTGCCGCTGCCGCTCGCGAGTGTGAGGCCGTCGGGTGAAAAGGCCAGTGAGGTGACTGTCAGATCGTGTCCCTTCAGCGTGCGCTTTGATCTGCCTGAGGCGAGGTCCCATAGGATTGCCGTGCGATCGTCGCCGCCGCTGGCGAGGGTATGGCCGTCGGGAGAGAACGCCAGCGCGTTGACCACGTCGTCGTGTTTCCTGAATTCACCTCGCACCGCGAGCGTTTTCAGGTCCCACAAGACTATCGTCCGATCGGCGCGTGCGGTGGCCAGCAACTGACCGGAAGCATCAATCGCCAGCGCCGTGATCTGCTGACCCGTCGGAACAGTTTTTCTGCTCTCGCCGGTCTGTGCATCCCAGACCTGGACCAGGCCCGACTCGTCCGCGGTTATGAGGGTGCGATTGTCTGGCGAGAGCGCGACTGCGGAAATTGGCTCATCCGTCTTTACTGGAATCTGTTTCGTGGTCCCATTCAGCAGATCGCGTAGCCGTACTCCCGCCGCGGTCGTCTCCACGACGAAGTCTCCGTCTGACGAGAACGCGAGCACCGCATCATCGGCAGTCTTAGCGCGCGGAATTTGAGCGCGCACACCACCGGTTCGCGCATCCCAACGCCTGATTCCCTCGCCCGGAATCTCAGCTGAAACCGTCGTGCCGTCACGCGAAAACGCCACCGCCACTGCTTGTTTCGCCGTCAGTATGAAACGACTGCGACGCATCTCTTCACTGTTGTCTTCTTCCGACGATTCGAAGGAATGTATGACCTGCCACGTCCGTGCGTCCCTGACTTCCACCTCTGGGCCCGACTGGACCAGCACGGCGGTTTGATCGTGAATCAGCGTCATCGACGAGACACCTTTGCCCTCGTGAATGTCAGCTCGTTTCAAAGTGTTGTCGCGCAGGTCCCAAAGCTTTACGGTACCCATCGTCACGGCCGGTTCGTATTGCAAACTTCCGATCAGTATCGCTTCTCCGCGCACGACAAACTGTAAACACTCAATCACATCGTTCTTACCCCTCAACCTGTGCACGGATTTGCCCGTAGCGATTTCCCAAACCGAAATCTCGCTCTCGCCTCCGGGCATCGCGCCTTTGATCGAGGCGACGGCAAGGAATCGATTATCCGGCGAGAAAGCGATCGTCGAAGGCCAGCCACTGAACTTCTTCAACGTGCGCACTTTCTTTCCGGTCTCAACGTTCCAAACAACCACGTCCTCACCGAAGATCGCCGCCATCGTCTTTCCATCAGGCGAGAACACGGGATCTTCCAACCGTCCAAATATCCAAACCGCGCGGCCGAAGAAACTCTTATCAACGTCGTCCACTTTGACTCTACGCTCTCCGGTTTCCGCGTCCAACAGTTTCAGATCGACTTCCTGGACCATCTCAAACGTCGGAAAAGGTAGCGGCGTATTAATCGCGCCCGGTATGCCGAGTTGTGTGAGTTGGCGCCTGGCGTACCGCTCGATCACGGCGATCGCATTACCGTCCGGTGACCACGTCGCTTGAACACTGGTAACACCTTCCTCCGCCAGCGGAACCTTTCGCACAAACTCGCCTGTCTCAACGTTCCACCACTTCAGCTCGGCGAAAATTTTCTCGTTACGATTTTTGACCGATCCCTGAATCTTCGAATCGCGATATTCAGTGCTGACGGTGATCAGCGATCGGGCGTCTTTGGAGAACGTCATCGACCAGATAGGACCATCGAAACCGGTGATCGTGCGCTGCAACTCGCCCGTTTGCGTATCCCACAGATCGACACGGCTGTAGCGCTTCGAGGAGCCGCCACTACTACGCGCGACTGCCGCCAAGGAACCGTCTTCGGTGACCGCGACGGTCACTGAGCGCGGCTGGTGACGCTCAGACACAGACCCGCGAAACTGGGCGGAAACAGTAGTTGCAAAGAGGAGGAGGCCGAGAACTGAGCGGAAAAACATAAGCTTTGCTTGACTATAACCTGCGCTGCCGGGTGATTGCCACTAACGGAACGGCGCAGACTATGATGCACGGCAAGCGGAAAAATTTGCGTTGTGGTAAAAATCGGATTCTAGCCGCCAAGAAGCACAAAAGGCACAAACCTGTTAGGAAAACCTTTGTGCTTCTTGTGCTTCTTTGTGGCAAATATACTTTCGAGGCAAAGCTATGTTTTGCTATTGACCCGCTTGCCGGTTCTCGCATATAAAAACAGCGTTTCAATAGCGCCGCCTATACCTCGAGTGAGTTCCTCGCAAACCCACTGAACCGGCGGCTCAGCTTTCGTGATCCGAAAGCCCTCAGAAAGGAGCCTCGCGATGGCCCATCTTAGTTCCACTGTCCAGAAGCACTGAGTCACTACGCACTGCTCCGACCGATTGGTGTAAATGACGGCTCACGGCTCGCAAACGTTGCTAATACTCAACACCTGACAGGCGAAAGTCTCCATATTTCAGCCTGTCGTCACAAACCAGCGGCGCACGCGCGCCAGATACCTACCTCAAGGAAGGACCATGATGACCACTCAGAATCAAGGCAGCCCTCCAACGCCAACCGCGCCTAAACAATTACGAATGGTCGGCTGGTACGACCCGCGACAACTTGCCAAAACCGGAATCGAGGTCGCAGTTTCAACGATCTTCGGACGGCATTCAGATCACCGGCTCGTCGAAGCGATGGCTGCCGGAGAAAAGAACCAACCCGAATTCTT
>DASUOZ010000765.1:0-10241 GCA_036276375.1 Pyrinomonadaceae bacterium
GATGGCTGCGCTTCAACACGCACCGCAGCGACACGAGAATCCCGGGCGGCGAATTCCTTCTCGACGTGCAGGCGCGTGTCATAGCTGAGCTCGACCGGCTGGCAGTTCGACACCTCGCGAAAAATGTCGTGATCGTGTCGCACGCAGACGTGATCAAGACCGCAATAGGTTACGTTGCGGGCGCGCCGATCGACCTGCTTCAACGTTTTGAGGTTTCGCCAGGGTCCGTGAGCATTATCGCGACGGATGAACACGAGACAAAACTGCTGGCCGTCAACAGCGGGTGTGAGCCTCTATGAAGATAGTCTTCTTCGGTCTAACGATTAGCTCGTCGTGGGGCAACGGCCACGCAACCCTGCTGCGCGGGCTCTTCAAGGCGCTCACCGCACGCGGTCACGAGATCGTGTTTTTCGAGCGCGACGTGCCTTATTACGCCGCGCATCGCGATCTCGTTGAGTCGCCGCATATCAAGCTGCATCTGTACCACGACTGGCACGAAATCATGCCGACAGCACGCAGGCAGCTCGGCGAAGCAGACGTGGCAGTGGTCACGTCTTACTGTCCTGACGGCATTGACGCCACGGATCTCGTTGTCTCTGCAAACGTCGATCTGCGCGTCTTCTACGATCTCGACACGCCGGTAACGCTCGAAGCAGTACAACAGGGCGAACTACTCACCTACATTGGACCACGCAAACTCATCGACTTCGATCTCGTGCTGAGCTACACGGGCGGCGCCGCGCTCACCGCACTCAAAGATCAGCTCGGCGCGCGTCGCGTCGTGCCTTTGTTTGGCAGTGTCGATCCGGAGATTCATCATCCGGCCTGTTCCCTTTCCGGTTACCAGGCTGATCTTTCGTATCTCGGAACGTACGCCGTCGATCGCCAGCAAGCACTCGATGAGTTCTTCATTCAGGTCGCACGCCGGCTGCCGCAGAAACGTTTTATTGTCGGCGGGTCAAAGTACCCGATCGACTTTCCGTGGCGGCAAAACATTTGGTACGTACAGCACGTGGCGCCCTCGGCGCACGCGGCATTCTTCTGTTCGTCGCCGCTGACACTGAACATCACGCGCGGCGCGATGGCGCGCATGGGCTACTGTCCTTCTGGTCGTCTGTTCGAGGCGGCGGCGTGCGGCGTGACGATCGTGTCTGATGACTTCGTCGGACTCGACGAGTTTTTCCGACCCGGCAGCGAGATCATCGTGGCCCGCACAACCGAAGACGTAATCGCGGCGATGCAACTGCCGCAGGACGAGCTCGCGCAGATCGCCCAGGCCGGCCGCGAACGCGTGCTGACGTCCCACACGGCTGCTCATCGCGCCATGGAACTCGAGCGCGTCTTCGAACAATCGGTCAGCATTCCCGTCATCGACGGAATTAGCAAGCAACCTATGGTTGCTGAGGCATGAAGTATGTGGGGAATTGTGCCGGCGGCTGGCGTTGGTAGCCGCATTCAGCCACTCGCGTTTTCGAAAGAACTGTTGCCGGTGGGCAGCCGCACGGAACAGGGCAACGAACGCCCGCGCGCCGTCAGTGAATACCTGGTTGAGCGTATGATCAAAGGCGGCGCCACGCGGATCTGTTTCGTCGTCTCGCCCGGCAAGTCGGACATCATCGAATACTTCGGCGGCGAGATCGATACGACCACGCTTTGTTACACAGTGCAGCGAACACCGGCGGGTTTGTGCGACGCGATCTTTCGCGCGTTGCCGTTGATCGACCGAGACGAAGCCGTGCTCGTCGGTTTACCCGACACGATCTGGTTTCCCGAAGACGGGTTTGCCGCACTTCCCGACGACAAGCTGTCGTTTCTCGTTTTTCCCGTCGAGCGGCCGGAGTTTTTCGACGCCGTCGTCGCGGACGATGAGGGTCGCCTGCTGCGGATCGAAGTGAAGAACGCGTATCCGAGCTCATCGTGGGTTTGGGGCGCCTTCAAGATGCCGGGCTCGATCCTGCACGAGCTTTACGAGTTGTGGTGCAAACGTCACGGCTGCGACGAGTACATCGGTACCCTGGTCAACGCTTATCTCGCTGAAGGCGGTGAAGCGCTTTCGGTTCCGGCGGGAGAAGTCTACGTTGACGTCGGCACGCTGAACGGTTATCGCGAAGCGATGCGCGTGCTGAGCGAGCAACACGAGCCAAGCTGGGCAGAGGTGAGATGTTAAGCACAGAACAGATCCGGCAACGAGTCGAAGAGCTGGGCGAGTGGTTTCACAATCTCGACCTGGGCGGCGTGAAGACCGCTCCGGATCATTTCCTCGGCGATTACCCGCAGATCAAGTGGCAACAGTTTTCGTCCGCTGTTCCGGAAGACTTGACGGGCAAATCAGTACTCGACGTGGGTTGCAACGCCGGCTTCTATTCGATCCAGATGAAACGTCGCGGCGCCGCTCGCGTCGTCGCTATTGACACTGACGAACAATACCTCGAACAGGCGCGCTTTGCGGCGAAAATCAGCGAGGCGGAGATCGAGTTTCGCAAGCTGTCGGTTTATCGCGTCGGCGATTTGCGCGAACGATTTGATCTGGTTCTGTTTATGGGTGTCTTGTATCACCTGCGTCATCCGCTGCTCGCGCTCGAGCTGCTGCACGAACACGTTGTCGCCGACCTGCTCGTCACCCAATCATTGCTGCGCGGAGCCAGGGACAACATGGACGTCCCGCGCGACTTTCCGTTCTGGGAAACAGAGATATTTGGGCGCGACGAGTTTCCGCGGATGTATTTCGTCGAGCAGCGTTTTGCAAACGATCCGACCAACTGGTGGATTCCAAACCGCTCCTGCTTTGAAGCGATGTTGCGTAGCGCGGGTTTCGAGATCCTGGACCATCCTGAAGATGAAGTGTTTATCTGTCGCCGCACCGAGGTGAGCGGGCCGTTGAATTACACGCGGGAACTGCGGGAGATCACGCGATGATCGAAGCGGTGATGTTCTGGAATGAACCGAATAACAAGTCTCATTGGGACTTTGCGATCGATCCTGACTGGAGCAGGTTTGCCGCGATGGTGAAGCTCGCCGCTAAGGCGGTCGAGTCAGAGAAACCGAACCTCACCAGAGTCCTCGGGGGCATCTCACCAATCGATCCCGGGTTCATTCGCAACATGGAAGCGCAGGGCGTGCTCGACTGTCTGGACGTTGTGGCGCTGCACGGTTTCCCGCTCGACTGGAACCACTGGTTCTTACACGAATGGCCCGACAAGATCAGCGAGATTCGCGCTGTGACACCGTTGCCGATCTGGGTTTCCGAGGTGGGTGCGTCCACATTCGGGGCCGAAGAGATTCAGGAGTTTGGTCTCAAGCGCTCGGCGGAGTTGCTGATCGGCCGTGTGCCGCGTATCCACTGGTACAGTCTCTACGATCTGCCGCAAGCGTGGCCCGCCACGACGCGCCATCGCGAAGCGGAAGGTTCCGCTTATTACCGCCACTTCCACATGGGTCTGCTGGACGAGAACGGGAATGCGAAACGCGCGTTGTGGCAATTTGCGGATTACGCGCCGGCGCTGGGCATCTGTCAGTGGTTCCATTTTGAAGATCACCGGCTGGATAAGGCAGTCGAATGGTTACAGCGTTTGGGCGTCAAATATCTCCGCACCGGGTTAAGTTGGTCTGAGACCGAACGGCCGAACTACGAAGCATGGTTCGACCGCATGATGGCGGCGCTCGACCCCTTCGACGTGACGCTGACCTTCTGTTTTACGCCCGAATCCAAGGGGATTAACCCGCACCATACCAGCGCCCCGCGCGAGCCGGAGGAATACGCGGATTTCTGCGCCGGCATGGTTAAAAAATATTGCTAGCAAACGGATTTGATATATAGAATCCGCTTTCATGAAAACCTCCATTTCCTTCCTGCTCGTTATCACGTTACTGCTAGCTTCTTTCGGCGCCAACTGGACCGCTGTTAAGGCCGGTGAAGAATGGCGGCCCCTGGACCCTACGCACCTCGGCCTCAAAGCAGCGGTCGTTGAGCTAAACGCCGATGCCGAGGCGATCTTCTGGGACATCCGCATCGACGACGGTGGACAGGATGATCTCGTTCTCTCCCACTACGTGCGTATCAAGATCTTTACGGAGCGCGGCCGCGAGAACCACAGCAAGATCGACATTCCTTACGTCAGCGGCGTGAAGATTAAAGACGTCGCTGCCCGCACGATCAAGCCGGACGGATCGATTGTCGAGCTCGCTAAGGTAGACATCATCGAGAAAACCGTGGTGAAGGTCAGTGGCCTGAAGTTGCGCACGAAGACGTTTGCGTTTCCGGGCATCGAACCGGGCGCCATCATCGAGTACAGGTGGAAGGAAGTCATTTCGAACGCGTCGGCGAACAATTTTCGGCTTCAGTTTCAGCGGGACATTCCGGTGCAGACGGTCACTTATCACATCAAGCCCGCGGGTTCGATGACGGTCGATGTGCGTGCGTTCAATATGGACACGCCGCAGTTTCAAAAGGAAAAGAACGGCTTTCAAGTGACTACCGTCAACAACATGCCGGCGTTTCGCGAAGAACCTTTGATGCCGCCGGAAGACAACGTGCGCTCGTGGGCCATGGTTAAGTATTTCAGCATCCTGTCGCTGCTGCTCGGTTATCCGATGCTCGCGAGTCGGGTTTACACGGGCTTTCAGCCGTACATGAAGGTCGACAAGGAAATAAAAGCAAAAGCTGCTGAGATCACCGCGGGTGCAACCACCGATGACGAGAAGCTGCAAAAGATCTTCGATTTCGTGCGCACAAACATCAAGAACACGCAGGATGAGAACTCCGGGTTTACCGAAGACCAGATCGAGAAACTGAAAGAAAACAAGAAACCGTCTGACACGCTCAAACGCGGTGTTGGACCAGGCATCGACATCAACCTGCTGTTCGCCGCTCTCGCCAATGCCGCGGGACTCGAAGCTCGCGTCGCGTTGTTGCCCGATCGCGGTCAACGGCTGTTCGATCGCAACGTTCACATTCCCGGCGCGCTCCGGCCTTCGAATATCGCGGTGCGCTTTGGTACGTCGTGGAAGTTTTTTGATCCGGGACTTCAGTACATCACGCCGGGCATGTTGCGCTGGCAGGAGGAAGGAGTCGACGCGCTGATCGCGGATGAACGGCCGATATGGACCAAGACGCCGTTGTCGCCGCCGGAGAAATCAAAAGAGAAACGCACAGCGAATCTGAAGCTTGATGAAGACGGCACGCTTGAAGGTGACGTCACCGTTGAATACACGGGTCACCTGGCCGTCGAGCGCAAGCGGCTCAATGATGAAGATTCGCCGACGCAGCGTGAAGAGAATTTAAAGGAGATGGTGAAGAACAGGTTGAGCACGGCGGAGTTGACGAACATCGTTATTGAAAACGCGACAGATCCCGTAAAACCGTTTATCTACAAGTATCACGTGCGCATTCCCGGGTATGCGCAGCGCACGGGTAAGCGACTCTTTTTCCAGCCGGCCTATTTTCATAAAGGTGTCGAGCCGATGTTCAGTGCCGGCACGCGACGTTATCCGGTGTACTTCCACTATCCGTGGTCTGAAGAGGACCAAGTCACGATCGCGTTGCCGAAGGGCTACGCGCTCGACAACGCGGATCGTCCCGCGTCGATCAACGCGGGCATCTCGAAACACGAAGTGCGGATGGGAATCAGTAACGACCAGACGACGCTTCACTACGGCCGCACGTTCTTCTTCGGCCAGCGCGACGTGCTGCTGTTCACCGTGGACAAGTACGAACTGATTAAGCGGCTGTTCGACGAGGTAAGTAAGGCCGACAACCACATGATCACGCTGAAGCAAGGCGGCTCTTCGAATTAACGGAAGCCGCAAAGAGGCACAAAAGGCACAAATCTGTTAGCCAAACCTTGTGCTTCTCGTGCTTCTTTGTGGCAAATATACTTTCGAGTTACTTCCGGCCGGTGATGACGAGCATTTGGCCGGGAAAGCTCATCTGGTCGTTTGGGAAGAATTCGCGCGCGGCTTCCTGTACTTCAATTCCCACTTGCCGTGCTGTTTCTTCCGAAAGCTTCGCGAGCTTCTCGCGCAACGTCCCCGAAGTCGCCGCACGCATCCGCCAAAACTCGTCCACAGAAATCGGCGCCGCCATGTGAAAGTTCAATTCCCTTTCCTGCACGTCCTTCGCCCCGGCTTGCGTCAACAGTCGCGCGAGCTTCCCGGGTTCGGCGAAACGAAACGCGCCGGGCGCGTCGGGATCTTCAGGCGGCACGTCCACGTAGCGCGAGATCACGTTTGTCACCACCCACGAAAACGGATTGCGTTCCGCCTGTCCCCAAACGACGTAACACAACGCGCCCTGCGGCTTTGTGACGCGCAACATCTCTCGCAACGCCGCCGGCGGATCCGAAAACAGCATCACGCCCAGCCGGCTCACCGCCGCGTCAAAGGTGTTGTCCGCAAACGGCAATGACTCAGCGGCAGACTGGTGAAAACGGATATTGGTTAATCCACGCCGCGTCGCTTCGTCTTCCGCCGTCACCACCATCTCCGCTACAGCGTCGGTGTACGTCACCGTACCGGATGGTTCAACCACCTCCGCAATCGTCAGCGAAGGTTCGCCCGGTCCGCCCGCAACGTCCAGCACAGATTGACCCGCCGAGATGCCTGCCTCTTTGATTAAGGCGCTCGTCAACGGCGTAAACATCGTGTGAATCGTCGAGCTGTGCTCGCGCCACGCCTTCGCCGACTCGCTCCATTCGCGTAACAAATCGTTCATATGAGCCATTTCAATTAGAAATTACGCGTTAGAGCATATCGAAGGAGTTTTGTCATGGCTAGTCGTGTCGATCTGTTTGACAGCACTTATAGTAATTTCAGCGAACAGGTACTCAGGGCAATTCGTGAAGAGACATTTGGCCGCGATATAGGACAGAACAGTTGGCTGACGGCGGACGAATACGATCGCTTTATCTCCTGGTTGAATCTGCTGCCCGGCGATCACGCGCTCGAAGTCGCCAGCGGTTCCGGCGGACCTGCCTGTTACCTCGCCTGCAAAGCCAACAGTCACGTCACCGGCATTGATGCCAACGAAAGCGGCGTCAAAACCGCGACCGAGAATTCTGCGCAAACGCGTACTCGGGTGAGCTTTAAAGTCGCCGACGCCAACGCGCGTCTACCGTTTGCAGACAACGAGTTCGACGCGCTGGTGTGTATCGACTCGATGAACCACTTCCCCGATCGGCTGAACGTTTTGCGTGAATGGCGCCGCGTGCTGCGTGCCGGTGGCCGTGCTGTATTTACCGATCCGGTCGTGATCACAGGACCGGTGACGAATGATGAGCTCGCGTTGCGCAGTTTAGTCGGTCTGTTTCTGTTCGTGCCGCCGGGAATCAACGAACAGTTGATCAAAGACGGCGGTTTCAAGCTCGTGCAAACAGAAGACGTTAGCGAGAACGCGGCGCTGGTTTCCGGTCGCTGGCACGATGCGCGCGAGCGTCATCGTGAGCCGTTGATCCGGATGGAAGGCGAAGAGCGTTTCCTCGGTCTACAGAAGTTCTTCGCCACCGTGCAGCGTTTGACGAGCGAGCGACGATTGTCGCGCATCGTTTACGTCGTCGAGAAACCAGGCAGGAATTAGGCTGCTCCGCGTAGCGGAACCGCGCATTGTGGTTTGCGTTTGATGCGGGTACATTGAACGTCTCTGGACATGACGTTCCAACAAGCGGCTCCAACTCTCGGCAATCAATACGAAGATGATCGCGTGCTGCGATCGTACCTGGCGCGCGTGTTTCCGGCAGGCACACTCGGCGAGATCGAACCGTCGCTGATCGAGATGGGACGGCTCGCCGGTGCGGAGCTATATCAATTACAACTCGCCGATCGTTTGAACGAACCACGGCTTACGCAATGGGACGCGTGGGGCAATCGTGTAGACCAGATCGAGTTGACGCGGTTGTGGAAACTCGCGGAACGCATTGCCGTCGAGCACGGCGTTGTAGCCGCGGCGTATGAGCGCAAACACGGCAGTCTTTCCCGAGTCTATCAGTGCGCGCTTGCTTACCTCTTCACGCCTTCGACTGACATTTACAGTTGTCCGCTGGCGATGACCGACGGCGCCGCGCGCACGTTGCTCGGCTCGGGCAATCAAGATCTGATCCAACGCGCGGTGCCGCATTTTATCACTCGCAACGCGTCGGAGTTTTGGACTGCCGGCCAGTGGATGACGGAGCTGACTGGCGGTTCGGACGTTGGCCTGTCGGAAACGATCGCGCGACACGAGTCGGGTTCGGAGTACCGGTTGTATGGCCGCAAGTGGTTTACCTCGGCGATTGCCTCGCAGATGGCGCTAACTCTCGCGCGGCCCGAAGGCAATCCGCCCGGCGGGCGCGGTCTCGCGCTTTTCTACATCGAGACTCGCGACGAGCATGACCGTCCGCGCAACATTGAAATCAATCGTCTCAAAGACAAACTCGGCACGCGAAAAGTTCCCACCGCGGAACTCACGTTGAATGGCACGCCCGCGCAACTCGTGATGGGACCTACGGACGGTGTTCGTAACATCACGCCGCTGCTCAACATCACGCGTCTGTGGAACGGCATCAGCGCTGTCGCACTCATGCGTCGTGGAGTCGCACTCGCGTTTGACTATGCAGGCAAACGTGTCGCGTTTGGCTCGACGCTGGCGGAAAAAGCCTTGCACATGGACACGTTGCTCGGTTTGCAGGCTGAGGCTGAGGCGGCGTTTCAGCTCGCGTTTTACGTAAGCGAGTTGACTGGACGGAGTGAAGGCGGCGAGATCGGTGAAGACGACGCCTGGCTGCTGCGATTGCTTACGCCGATCATGAAGTTGACGACGGCGAAGCAGGCGGTGGCGGTCACCAGTGATGTGCTCGAGTCGTTTGGCGGCGCCGGTTACGTCGAGGATACCGGCCTGCCGGTTCTGCTGCGCGACAGTCAGGTGCTGCCGATTTGGGAAGGAACGACGAATGTACTCGCGCTCGATACGCTGCGGGCGATCGGTTCGACTCAGTCGATCGCGCCGCTGATTTCCGCAACAACGCTCTTGTTTGCGTCGCTTCACAATCCCGCGCTTGTGGATGTGGCTCGCGTCGTGACCGCCGCGTTGGATCACGCTGAGAGTTGGTTGCGCGCAGCACAAGCCGCGGATCGTTCAGTTCTCGAAGCAGGCGCGCGCCGCTTTGCATTGACGCTCGGCCGCGCGACGGAACTGGCGCTGCTGCTGCGCCAGGCACAATGGTCACAGGATCACGAACAGGACCAACGCGCCACCGCGTCGGCCCATCGCTTTGCTCAGTCCGGCATCGACCTGATAACCAAATGAAGCCGATTTCCAGGACAGCTTTTTACTGTTGCGGCGTACGCACGGCTCTGCCGGTAAACAAGACTTTGGGGGCAAGCCTTTTTGAGGCTAAATGAATATGAAAATCGACCGTCGTAGTTTTATTGCCGCTTCGTCATCGGCATTGGTTCTTGCGAAGAGTCAACTGTCGTCTGCCGCGCCCGCCGAGGTCGCGGCGAGACGCGAAGACCAGACTTCATTCGCAGGCCGGCAGGTTGCGGTATACACCACTGCCGCGAAGACTGACTACCGGCTCTCCGCCACCAACACACTGACTTTTAAGCCGCACGGTCAACCACTCGAGACGCAGATCTGCGTGTTCGTCGATCCGGCGCGGACGTTTCAAACTTTCCTGGGCATCGGCGGCGCGCTCACCGACGCAGCCGCCGAAACGTTTGCCAAACTTCCGCGGGCGAAACAGCAGGAGTTTCTCAAGGCTCACTATGATCGTGAGAACGGCATCGGTTACACGCTCGGACGAACGAATATTCACAGTTGCGACTTCTCGAGCGGCAGTTACACCTACGTCACCGAAGGCGACAAAGAGTTGAAGTCGTTTAGCATCGAGCACGACCGGCAGTTTCGTATTCCCTTCATCAAGCAGGCGCTCGCGGCGGCCGGAGGACGTCTCAACCTCTTTGCCAGCCCGTGGAGCCCGCCGGCGTTCATGAAGGACAACAACAACATGCTGCGCGGCGGAAAGTTGAAACCGGAGTTTTATCAGTCGTGGGCCAACTATTTCGTGAAGTTCATCAGGGCGTACGAGAGCGAAGGCATTCCCATTTGGGGTGTGAGTATTCAGAACGAGCCGATGGCCACGCAAAAATGGGAATCGTGCATCTTCTCCGCTGAGGAAGAGCGCGACTTTCTCAAGCACCATCTCGGACCGACGATCAAAAAGGAACGGCTTGCGCAAAAGAAGATCATCGTGTGGGACCACAATCGCGAT
>DASUOZ010000766.1:0-3748 GCA_036276375.1 Pyrinomonadaceae bacterium
CTATCGCAATCATGAAGATCGCCGAGCGCAGTTTGTAGTCGGGCCGCCCGCTTGGCGTGCGTGATGATTGAACGCGGAAAACACGGCGCGAGCAATTCGATCGCGTAGCGCAGGCGTTTGGCGGCAATGCGGAGGTCGTGCAACGCGTTTACGTCAAACGGCTTGAATAGCCCGTCACTCCGTTTTTCAAACTCCTTGAGTCGATCGCGAATGATGTCACCCGACACTTTCGCAAACGTGGGCGGTGGGACGCGTTTACGCTTCCGTTCAACGACGCTGGTTGCTTGGTCGAGGGCGGCGGTGAACTCTGTTTGCAGGTTTTTCAGTTCGCTCTTTACGAGCATAGCTTTCAATTTCCGGCGCTGATGCTCGCGAACATCTTTCCGTTTCGCAATAAACTGCTTGAGTGCCGCGGCGTGTTCGGCCGGAGCTTTTTTCTCGATCTCTTCCAATGCCTGAATGGCGACGTCCTGATCGCGCACTGCGCCGAGTGCGTCTGCAATAGCCTTAAACTTTCTGGCGGATGGCGCGAAACTTCGCTTCGGCAGGTAAGGGAGAAAGTCGCGCATCGCGCTTCGCAAACGACGTGACGCGACGCGCATGGAGTGAACGCCTTCCGGGTCAGACCAGTCAAGCGCAGTCTTTCGCCACTCCAGCAATTCAGTGAGACGCGTTGTGAATACCAAACGTATGCCCTCCCCAACCGGTGCGCCGCAATGTAGTCCCTGTACTTTCTTCGCTTTAACCATATGTTCACCCACCCGCGCCGGCTTTCTCGCGCCGTACGCTGAAAATCAGAGTTCGATTGAAAGCCTGCTCAAAGAGTTCCCGCTTACGTTCGACTTCGAGCAGTTCGTTTTCACAATCGCCACGGCTTAGTAATTCAACGTGAAACGCGCCTGACTTCTCGCGGCACTGGACGTCGTAAATGCGACTGTCGTGGCTGCGATCCAGCGCGTCAGCCAATCTTACAATGGCGCCAAGCTTACAAACGATTTCCCTGTCGGGGACATTCAGCGCCGCGTACTCGGGATGGCGCTTTTTCGGCAACGAGCCGCGATGATAGCGCGCGATGTTGGCGATCACGGCGCGCTCAGCTTCGGAAAACCCGGTGAGCTCGGAGTTGGTAATCAGATAAAGCGCGTGCTTTTGGTGCGACTCGTGCGCGATGTGGTAACCGATGTCATGCAGCAGTGCGCCGGCAAGCATCAGCGTACGATGATGTCGCGAGAGGTTTTCCGTTTCCGCCAAACTGTCGAAGATCTTTTCCGCCAGTTTCGCTACCTGCCGCGCGTGCGTTTCTTCGTACCCAAAACGCCGTCCGACAGCATGCACGCCGCGCAGTTTTTGGTCCGCAAAATTCGGGGCCGGAGGACGCGACTCATCTTCCCACTCACGCAAACTGTCGATGATCACGCCCTCACGTAAGGCCCACTCACAGGTCCGAATCACGTTGATACCGAGCGCCCGCATCGCCGTTTCCAGGATGTGACTGCCGGCGACGATGATCTCCGATCGTTGTGAGGTCAATCCCGCCAACGCGCGTCGTTCGGCGAGGTTCATCGTGGCGAGTTTGGCATTCAGGGCCGCGAGTTGACTGAGTGGAATGTCGGTTTCAGTTGGTTGCGCTGATTGGTTTTTGCCGTTAGGTGAGGTTATCTGGCGCAGCGCGGCGCCGATCGAGAGTATGGTGCCGGAAGTTCCCGATGCTTGTTGCCACTGCGCTTGTCGCAACTCGCGGTGCGGGCGCTCGAACGCAGCGTGGACTTCCGCTTTAAGGCTGGCTAGCTGCTTTGGCTTCGGTGGATCCGACGTCAGATAACGTTCGGTCAGTCCGACGGCGCCGATCTTCATGGAAAAGAGCGAAAGCGGCGTGCCGTTACGAAAGAGCGAGATCTCCGTCGAGCCGCCGCCGATATCGACGTTGATGTTTGTGGCTCCGTTCAGCGAACAGACATGCGAAGCGGCGAGACCGATCAGGCGCGCTTCTTCGATACCGGAAAGTATTTCGACGCGCAGTCCGGTCTGTTGTTCGACTTCTTTGATGAACTGCTGAGCGTTATTCGCTTCGCGCACTGAAGCAGTGGCGACGGCAATGATCTGTTTGGGCTGGTGCGCCTCGGCAATTGTTTTGAAACGTTGCAAACAGCTTATGGCGCGTTCGATCGCTGAGCGGGAGAGCCGGCCCTTGCGCAACGTCTCATGGCCCAGGCGAATGACCTCTTTTTGCCGGGTGATAACTGCGAACGAACTGCTATCAGCCGCGTCCGCGACTGCGAGTTTGATGGAGTTGGAGCCGATGTCTATCGCCGCGAGTTTCAATGGCCCGAGACTTTAGGCAAATTTTGTTACAGCCAGGTGAACTGTAACTGAAGTCAGTAGCGCATCGCCACTGGCAAGCCTTGACGTGCATTGGGCCCAGTCGGTTGAGGCAATGCACGCCGAGGCGAGTGATTTAGGGCGGGCTGGCCGCGAATGTAGAAGCGGCAGGTTAACGTGTAGTGATCGCTCTGTGAACAGTTTGTAAACTCCGGCGCCTATATTCCTGTGCATGGTTTTGCACGAAGAGATCGAGGGGAAGCTACAGCGCTTTATCGAGCAATCGTCATTTGCCACGTCAGGCGCGGTGATTACGGACCTGGATGGCACAGCCGTGCACGAGTTTCAGGGGAAGATTGCGATTCCGAAAGAGGTTGAGCTCGGCCTGATGCGCCACTACGAGCGCGGCCGGCCTTTGATCCTGAATTCATTGCGTTTTCCGCTTTCCGTGATTCGAACGTTTGGTCAGGATTGGTACCGGTTGTCGAATGCTCCGATTCCGACTGTCACTCTGAACGGCAGTCTGATGGGCTTTGTGAAGAAGACTGACGATTCGGAGCTGGTCTTCGAGGAAGCTGTCGCTTTTCCATTAACGAAGGCAGAGATCGGCGAGGCGCTGAAAGGCGTAAAAGGAATTCTCGACGGTGGGATCAAAAACATTCTCGTCTTCTACTATCCGCGTGATTGGCGCATTGGCGAAGTGATCTGGACGCCGGTGCCCGAGAACGTTCTGGCCGTCAAAGAAAAATACTCGAGCGCGTCGGCCGTGACGGCGGTCGAGTTTCCGAAGCTTCAGGAGCAGATGTTGGCGGAAGACATTTGCATGATCTTTCTGTTGATCGACGCTCCTGAAGATCAGTTGATGGCCTATCAACACACGAAGCGCAGCAACTTCATCACGCACAAAGGCGTCGACAAACTGTTTGGCGCGGAGGCGATGGCAAACTTTTTGCAAAGCGATCTGCGCGCGAGTCTTGGCGCGGGAGACACCGAACTCGACAATTTCCTTTCCGGCGTCGGTTTGGCTTTGTTGGTGGGAAATCACGAGCTCGTGTTTCGCGGTCGTGTAGACACGATCAAGTTGAGGGATTCGATGGAACTTGGCGCGGTGCTGTTCAGGGCTGCGGAGCTCGCCGCGGGTAGAACGCATGGATGAAAAGAACGATCAGCCGGCAATGATTCGTCATCACCGGCGCCTCGCGAAGCGAATCGTGCTGCACCACTTTGGAGCACCCGCGAGCAGAATTGTTTACAAATCATCCGGCCGGACCAACTACGTTTTTGCCGTCAATCATGTTGAAGGCCAGTTCGTCGTTCGAATCAGTCCTGAGCCTGAGAAGATCAACGCGTTCAGAAAAGAGCTGTGGGCTTCGCACAAGGTCAGAGAAGCGGGAGTGCCGAGCCCGGAAGTGATCGCGGTCGGCAACGA
>DASUOZ010000767.1:0-5493 GCA_036276375.1 Pyrinomonadaceae bacterium
CGTATCGCGGCGCGATAGTGAAAGGCGGTGGCGCGACTTGCGTGGCTGAAAGAGGAAATGTCACGTTCGATCGCAGAGTGGTCGGCACAAACGGATATCGGTCGAACCCGGCTGAGCCCTGTGAATTTCCCGTGTCGTAAAACACGCCAAAGCCGCCGCGGAGTACGGCCTCACGGCCGGAGCTTTCAAAGAGTCGATATGCGAGACCGAGGCGCGGCGCGAAATTGTTGTACGTGGTCTGCCAGAGCGGAGTCCCTCTTGGTGCGAGCGCGATGGTTCTGGGGTCGTCGGCGTTGACGATCGCGAGCGGAAGGTTGTTGTTAGCCTCACCGGGCGCCGGGTTCACGTCCCAGCGCAGTCCGAGATCGAGTGTAAGACGTCGCGAAATTCTCCACGCGTCGCGGGCAAAGGCCGAGAACTCGTGGTAAATCGGGTGTGTTTCGAAGCCGGCGCCGACGGTCGCGCTTGGGGCCACACCATTGGTGAGGTTGGCCGGCGTGGTGAAACTCATCGCCAGAATATAAGAGCGCGGCGAGAGAATGGGTGTAAGTCGTCTGTAGTCGAAGCCAAACTTCCACTGATGTGATCCGGTGGTTAACGAGAGCGTGTCGTTAATATTGAACTGCCGCTGTGTAGCCGCGGAATCGGTGATGCTGACCTGGGGAAGAAAAGCTGTCGACATCCCGGCCAGGAAGAAAGTGGTTGCGCCATTCGAGTTGCTACCCGGCGGAGCATGCTGAGCCGGTAGCAACACCTCACGGGGAACCGGAACTGCACCGCCGAAATTGTCTTGCCGCTGGAAGGACTTCCCTTCGTTGCGCGTGAAATTCACCCGCAGCTCGTTGCTAATCGCGGGTGTGAGCATCATCGTCGCGCCGGCGGTAATCACTTCCTGACGCAACTCAGAACCGGCAATCGTGCTGAGATTGCTCGAACCATCACGGCGCAATCCCTGCGAGGGCGCGAGGTTGTAGCGACCGAAGAACGTCAACCGGCTACCTACGGTGTGATCGACGCGGATGCTGGTGGCATCCAGGCTCTGGCTGTCGGAGTAAGTGGCCGCGAACTCCGCGAAGCCGTTT
The DNA here is from genome assembly GCA_036276375.1 of Pyrinomonadaceae bacterium. Classification (GTDB taxonomy): domain Bacteria; phylum Acidobacteriota; class Blastocatellia; order Pyrinomonadales; family Pyrinomonadaceae; genus PSRF01. Next base: position 1,083 of record DASUOZ010000767.1, read on the forward strand.
GCCAGAATGCGCCCGTTTGGAAGCGGGAACGCGTTGAGAACCGGTCGCAGAGCCGTGGCTGCTGTCTGACGAAGATTTACTGACGGCACATTCGTCAGCGCGAACTTCGGATTGCGTAATCTCAATCCTTCATAAGAGAAGAAGAAGAACGTTCGGTTTCTTCCGTCGTACCACGGTTGCGAACCGCCGTCGCCGAAGCGAGGCAGCAGGATTGGCCCACTGAACGTTCCGCCAAAATCATTCTGACGCTCGGGTGGACGCGGTTGACGCGCGCGATTGGCGAACCAGTCGTTGGCGTCGAGCTTGTCGTTGCGCAAGTAGTCGAAAACGGTCCCGTGGAATTCGTTGGCGCCGGAGCGCGTGACGATTGAAATCTGACCGCCGGGCGACCGGCCGTACTCCGCGGAGTAGGTCGAGGTTTGCACCTGAAACTCCTGCATCGCCTCGACTGACACCAAACTGTTCGTGCCGCCGAATGTTGTCAGACCCGGAAGCGTGCCGCTGGTGGCCTGACCGGGCACAGCGCCGACGCCGTTGCCGGTGTTTGCACTTACGCCATCGACCGTAAAGTAGTTGGCGTTGGCTCGTTGCCCGTTAACGCTGAACTGGCCGACGTTATTCACCGACGAACCGGGAACCAGCACGACGCCCGGCGTGAGCGCGATCAACGATTGAAAGCTGCGGCCATTGAGCGGCAGATTCGCAACGAACTGTCGGTTGACGGTTGTTCCGACAGCCGGCGATTCGTCGATCAAAGCCGGCATGTCGAGTACGTCGACTGTCTGGCTGTTGATGTTTCCCACCTTCAATTGAATTTTGAGAGCGACCCGATCGTTGACGTTCAGGATCACGTCTCGCGCTTCAGCCGGGCTAAACCCTTCGCGTTCGGCTTTGACGGTGTAGTTTCCGGCGGGCAGAAGCGGCACGACGAAAGCACCGTGCTCGTCCGTGACGGCTGAGCGTTGGAAGCCCTGGGCGATGTTGATGACGCCGATGTTCACACCGGGAATAACGGCGTCGTTCTGATCGGTAACCGTACCTGTAAGCGTTGCGGTTGGACTTTGCGCCGGGGCGACTGACGCGGATGCGGAAATGATGACGAGTAGAAGAAATGAATATATGAGACGTGAGAAAACTGATCTCACCTGAGGACAGAAGACACACGGACAGACTTCTGGGCTGCTGGACATTTGCTTCTCCTTGTCAGTGACGTGCTTTCCGGGCGATGAAAAGCTCGTGAGTTTCGTTTCAGCTCCTCTCATCCTGCCCTGGATCGCACGATGAGGAGCTGTCGGTCGTTGCCGCTAGTATCGCGAGATGCGGTCTGACAACCGGGCTGCGGTTTCCAAATTTCGTCGGAACTGGGCCGACTTAAACGCGGAGGCTGAACTTGCTTTAGAAATCGTGAACGCTTGCCGGATCGCATCGTTGTTGGCGACCGCCAAACGGTGCAGGCGCTCCACTGCGCGCGCCAAATCCGCGTCGGCCTGAATCGCAAAATCCTCGATCGCGTCGGGCGTTTCAGAAAGGAAGACGGGCTGAAGCTCGCGGCGCAAGGCAGCGTTCTCGCGCGCGAACGCGAGTGCGTGCGAGCGCATCATGTCGAGCCACTTCGAGCGAGCATCCGGCGCCACTGTGCGTAAATCCACATGGCTGAAACGCGCTACAAGACGCTTCAACTCGATCGCCTGAAACACCGCGCGATAACTGTGATTCACCACGCGAGACGAATACGCGCGCACTGCTTCGTCAACTGCTGCGCCGCTCATTCCGCGGCGCGAGAAGTGGGCGCGCAGCTCCTCCTCAGCGGCAATGGTCTCTCCGGTTTCGTCAACTTCTCTGACTGACTCTTTCGCCGCCACCGATTTTTGTTTTGCGGCCTCGGCAACGGTGCGAAGGTCAATCGTTACCGCCGGATTGTTGCTGAACGGCCGCAACGCGCGCAGAAACTCGTCGCGCCGCTCAGCAGTTTCAACTACTCCCTCAACGCGCAGTGACCCACTCGCGCTGCGCGTGAGGGCGACTTGCTCATTCCTGTCGGCCTTGGCCTGGTTGAGCAAGTAGGCGACGTCGATCTCCAGCTCTGTCGAAGCAAAGGCTGTGGTCGACGTGGAGGGAAGTGGACCAACAGTAGCGCGTCCGGATTTTTCCGCACTGCCAGTGGCCGCTACTTTCCCTACCAATTCCGCATCGATCTCAAAGGCGCCGGGAGCTACCTCCGGCGTGGGAATCAATTCAAATTTCGTTTCGACAAACTTGTACTCGCGCAACTCCTCGCAACATTGGACCACGAGCGTCTGTTCGATCGGATGAAGGTCCGACTTCCTCAGCGTCAACGTGGCTTTCAGCAAACGGCTCGCGCCGATTATGCGTTCCCGGGCGAAAGTCACGACGTAGTCGGTGGCTCTTTCCTCCACGGTCGCAACCGCGGCATCAGCGATGATGGCGCTGTAGTCGTGAATGTCCGGTGCCAGTTGCCAAACGTCCTCTAGGTCGAGCAGCAAACTTTCGGGGTTTGCGCCCCGGGGCTGTGCGAATTTTGAGCTGTGGTGATAGAGCGTACGCGAGCCGTCCGGGTTTACGGTCGAAGCGGCAAGCAACTGTCCGCTTTCGTCATAGAGACGCTGGATATGCTGGCGCCGATCGTAGTTTTCCCACGAGCCGATGGTGTGGCGTGAAACGAGCGCCCCTTCGCTCGAGCGGCGTATCTCCAAATTGATCGAACGATGAGCGACGCGATCCGCTGAGCGCCCTCGCGCCGTTTCCGCCACGACTGCCTGCGCCAGCAAGCGCGTAGCTGTCGGGGTACGGTCGAGGTTTGCCTTGTACAGCAGAAACGCGCCGGTCATCGCTGCCGCAATCAAGACTGTCAGCCACGCCGGCGAAGCCCACGCACGCGTGCGCGTGGCAACGGGTGATTGGGCCAACAGACTGAGTGATGGAGTCGCAGAGCTCCCACTCTCTTCGACTCTCGGGCGGCGACTGAAAGCTTCTTTCAGAGCTTCAAGCCATCTTTTCGCACGAGCTTTGCGCACGACGGTGAGCGGCGACGACGGCATTCCGATGTTTGCATAGTCGTCTGCAGAGATCTCTTCCACGACCGGATCGTTATAGACGATACGAAGCGTTGGTCCACCTATCATCCGCAAACAGACTTCCAGCGTGCGGTTTTCACTCAATTCGATCTCCGCCCACTGCTCGGAGACGGAATCGTTTGCGCTGAGGAAGAGCAGCTGTACGTGTTGTTCGCTCAGAATCTCGACGAATTCCACCGGTTCGTCCGCGGGCAGGTTCAGATCAAACTCACTCAGGTCCGAGCTCACTTTCAGTGAACTAACCAGATCGCCGTTGACGACAATTCGCAGTTCGCTCGGTTTGTGCTCGCGTATTTCGCGTAATTGGCGCTTGAACCTTTTCGGTAAAACGGTGGGAGCCCCTCCGGAGCCGCCGCTGCCTCCCGCATCGCCCGGCGGCTCCTCGCGCGAACAGTCCTCCGCGCGATAACGTTCTGCCAGCAACGGCAAACCGAGAATGGTGTTGACGGCGTCGAGGCAGGATCGACAGCTAACCACGTGGGCCAGTTCCGTGGTCGAGAGCGCGTCCGTCCTTCCGGCCGCATACGCCGTTTGCAACTCTTCACGCGACAGGCAAACGCCGTGACGCGAACTGAAGATCGTCTCGCGCAGCGCGAGCATGAGATCGCAATCCGAAGCCGGATACCTGGTCCATGGACTAACTGCGTTGGCCTTCGCATCGACGAAGCGCAGCCGGTTCGGTTCACTCAGAAAGACCTTCGCTTCCCGGCGCGCAAGTCTTTGCCACTGATCGACGCAATGACGGGAACTGCTGAGCACGCTCGCGATTTCCGTCGGGAAGTAATCCAGGAAGAACCTGAGAATCAGCACGCTGCCCGCGCGTGAGGATTCCTTGCGGAAACACGCGTAGGCGCAGATCTGGTGCAACTCTTCCGCCGCCTGCATGCGGCGCGGGGGTTCGATCGCCGTCCAGCCGAGACGCAACGTATCGTAGTCAGCAATCGAGAGCACACTGTCATGCAGGCGTTGGTTCAACCGCGTGACGCGCGAGAGATACATGTTGCGCAGGAGACGCCGCAGATAACCGTTGATGTTCTCGATTTCTTCGAGCTGCGTCCGGGCGAGCATGAACTGGACGAACGCATCCTGGACCAGGTCTTCCGCCGACTCTCGCTGTTGGTGCGTTAAGTGCAGCGCCCACTCGAGCAAAATCTCGTAGCGCTCGGCGAAGAGCTCTTCTCGACTGGATTCCGGTTGGGCTGCGCGGCGTTGATCGAACATATCGGTTCTGGGCTTCACGGGAAAGTCGTAACGGTCGTTCCCCACGGGACGATCCGTAACCACGTGTTAACGATCATAATGACTATTTGTCTGAG
>DASUOZ010000768.1:0-4101 GCA_036276375.1 Pyrinomonadaceae bacterium
AAGAACCTTTTGAGACTTGTTCGCATTGCGTCAGTCATTCCAACCTACCGCAAAGCGCGTTTGACTTGCGACAAGCCGAAACGTCTCGATCTTCTGGTCACGTCGACGCACCCGAAGCTGTCGCCACCGTCAGTTATGACGTTCTGATTCCGCGCGCGGTCAATGCGCGTGAGCATGCTCCACCCGGCGACTCAGCCCCACTTCACGTTCGCCTCAACGTCTTCCAGATTTAACCCCCGCGGCAGTCTGTTTGAACGAGCGGTACGGGCGTTAGCTCGTCCGATCGACGCCTGTCTTCGCATTCAGTTTGAAACTGAGGGGGAAAAATGATCTGGTCCAATAATGCCGCCTTCCGATTGCGCGCAATCGGAGTTCTGCTTTTCGTGTTCGCTGCGAGCACCAACGTCTTCTCACAACACCAGGGCCATGTGATGCCATCGCCGTCACCTTCCCCGAGTCCGGGCGCTTCGCCGCCGGTCGAGGAACTGCAACGAGGACGCCGGCCCGTGCTGCCGACAGGTCCCGCCATGAAACTCGCAGACCTGGAAGCGATGGCCTTGAAAAACAGCCCAACTCTGGCCCAGGCCGAAGCCGCGACTCGCGCGGCTGAAGGTCGCCGGCGCCAGGCGGGACTGTTTCCGAATCCTGTCGCCGGTTATTTCCTCGAGGAGTTTGCGTTTCGCTCACCGGGTGAGACTGCCGAGCAGGGAGCGTTCATCGAACAGACGATTCCGCTGGGCGGTAAGTTGAGCAAATCACAGCGCGTCTTCGAACGCGAGAGGGATCAGGCGCTGGCTCGTCGGGAAGCGCAGGTGCTCCGAGTTTCGAACTCGATTCGCGCGCTGTACTACGAGACTCTCGGCGCGCAGCGGCTGGTCGAACTGCGCGACGATCTGGCTAACCTCGCACAGGAAGCAGTGGAGATCACGAAGGAGCTGGCCAACGTGGGCCAGGCGGATCGACCCGACCAGTTGGAGATCGAGATCGAAGCCGAACGCGCCGAAATCGAGTTTCTGAACGCACAAAACGATTGGTTGCGCTCGTGGCAAACGCTCGCGGTGACGGTGGGCAATCCCACTTTGCCTCCTGCACGACTCGATGGCGCGCTGGAAGATGGTCTGACAGTGTTGAATGAAGCGCAGTTACTCGATTCACTGCTGAAAGAGAGTCCGGAACTTGCCGCCGCTCAGGCCGGTGTCGAACGTGCGCGGGCGGTGGTGGCTCGCGAACGCGCGGAACGTGTTCCCGATCTCTTTCTGCGCGGTGGGCTTGGTTACAACTACGAACGCTTCGAGCCCGTATTGCCCTCAATCGCGGGCCAACGCAAGGGACTTGAAGGACGACTGGAAGTCGGTGTCAACGTTCCGATTTTCAACCGCAACCAGGGAGGTATTGCGGCGGCGGAAGCGGAGCTGGCGATTGCTGAACGTGAGGTTGAGCGCTTGAGATTGGTGTTGCGTTCGCGCTTCGTGACGAATTTTCAGGAGTATCGCAACGCGCAGCAGATGGCGGAGCGTTATCGCACGCAGGTTATTCCACGTGCGCGTGAAGCCTATCGAACATATCTCGTGAACTTCCGCCAGATGGCGGCGGCATACCCGCAAGTGTTGATAGCGCAACGGACGCTGTTTCAGGTGGAAGTGGAATATGCAAATGCGTTGATTCGTTTACGCGAGAACGCAATCAGGTTGCGCGGGTTCCTATTGGAAGGCGCATTGGAGGAAACAAATCGTGAGTAACAGAAGGGATTTTCTCAAGAAATCAGGTCTGGTCGGGGCGAGCGTGCTCGCCGGTAGCGGAATCGCTTCGGCGCAACATCAGGGACACACGCACCCGCAACCGACGCCTCAGAAAGAAGCGCCCGCCAAAAAGGCGCCGAGTAGACCGGCACAGGCAAAACGCGAGGCGCCCGCGGCGAGCCCGCAACCCGTGCTCGTCGAAACTCCTGACGTGCCGAAGCTGCCGTGGAAGATGGAAAACGGCGTCAAAGTTTTTCACCTCACGGCGGAAACAGTGCGAACGCAACTCATTCCCGGTATGAGAGAGATGATTGGCTGGGGATACAGCGGTAGTCTGCCTGGTCCAACGATCGAGGTGAACGAAGGCGATCGTGTCCGGATCGTGTTTCATAACCATCTGCCCGAGTCGACGACGATTCACTGGCATGGTCTGGAAGTGCCGCTCAACATGGACGGCGCGCCTTTCATCAGCCAGCCGCCCGTCGAGCCCGGCACCATGTTTGTGTACGAGTTCACGCTCAACCAACACGGCACGTTCTTCTACCACTCGCACGGCGCGATGCAGGAGATGATGGGCATGATCGGGCTCTTCATCATTCATCCCAAAAAACCAAACACGCCGCATTGCGATCGAGACTTCGGCCTGGTGCTCCAGGAGTTTGCGCTGCTACCGAACAACCTCGTGCCCAATTCGCTGGCCATGGAGTTCAACTGGCTGACGATCAACGGCAAAGCAGGACCGGCTACGACGCCGCTGCTCGTAAAGCAGGGCGAACGTGTGCGTATACGGATGGTGAATCTCGGCATGGACCACCACCCAATGCATCTGCACGGTAACCAGTTTTTTGTCACGGGGACCGAAGGCGGTCGCATTCCGGAAACGGGCTGGTATCCAGGCAACACGGTTTTGGTCGGCGTGGCCCAGGCGCGCGACGTCGAGTTTGAAGCGAGGTATCCGGGCGAGTGGATGCTCCACTGTCACCTGCCGCACCACATGATGAACCAGATGGTCTCGATGGTTGGTCCAATCAGCCACGCGGGTCACGGAACGCAAAGTGGGGGCGGCATGGAAGAGGGAATGGGCATGGTGCGGCAGGGCCATGCGCTGTCTGAGGACATGGCGCCGAAGTTTGGCCGCGGTATGGGCGACAGCACCGAGCGCGACAGAAACACGTCGAACATCGTTGGTCCAACATTTCAACAGCACCAGGGCCATCAAAGGCTTCCGGGAGAGGACGAGGACAAAAAACGCGTACCCGGCTACCCGCAGGACATGATCATGATCCTCGACAAGCAGGTGGCCAAGCCGCAGACGTACGGACTGCCGGTAGGTTGGACCGCGTCCATGATGGGAATGATGACGCTAATCAGAGTACTGACGCCGGAGATGTACGATGAGGTGCAAAGACGGATCCGTGAGGGTATCGTTGAAGCGCCACAGGTAAAACATGAGTAGATCGTTACCAATAGTTCAAACGACGGTGGATCCGGTGTGCGGCATGACGGTCGATCCCTCATCTGCCGCCGGATCTTACGAGTACAAGGGGCAGACGTATTACTTCTGTAGTCAACATTGTCTGCACAAGTTTCGCCGAGCGCCCGAACAATTTCTCGGCGGTGGACCATCGACGGCGCACCACGAGATGGCGGCTGCCGCGCCCGCGCCCCAGGCCGCGCCGGGTGAGAAGATCGAATATACGTGTCCGATGCATCCGGAAGTTATCCGTGATGCGCCCGGATTCTGTCCGATCTGCGGGATGGCGCTCGAACCGCGCACCGTCACGGTTGAAGAAGACAACGCAGAGCTGAACGACATGAAGCGTCGCTTCTGGGTCTCGGCGGTTCTGTCGCTACCGGTTCTCATCATCGGCATGAGCGATCTGATACCCGGCGATCCCGCGCGATCGCTGCTCGGACCACGACTGTCGACGTTAATTTCGTTCGCGCTTGCGACGCCGGTCGTGCTTTGGGGTGGTTGGCCCTTCTTTGTGCGCGCCTGGTATTCGATCGTGAACCGCAGTCTCAACATGTTCACTCTGATCGGATTAGGCGTGAGTGTCGCTTACGTCTACAGCTTGATCGCCACGTTTCTGCCGCAGATCTTCCCGCACGGATTTCGCGATCATGCCGGTAACGTACCGGTCTATTTCGAAGCCGCTTCCGTGATTACGACGCTCGTGTTGTTGGGCCAGGTGCTCGAGCTTAAAGCACGCAGCTCAACCGGCGCGGCAATCAGGTCGCTGCTCGGTCTCGCGCCGAAGACCGCGCGACGCATTGGACCAGACGGAGCCGAAACGGACGTGCCACTCGACCAGGTGCACAAAGCCGATCGTTTGCGCGTGCGTCCGGGCGAGAAGATCCC
>DASUOZ010000769.1:0-3567 GCA_036276375.1 Pyrinomonadaceae bacterium
TTGCTCGCGGACGGACGCGTGCTGATTCTTGGAGGCTCTGATGAACGCGACGGCCAACCTGCATACACGAGCGCTGAGATTTACGATCCCGTAGCCAACAACTTTAGAGCGACGGGAAGCATGAATGCTCCGCGCTATAAACTTCAGGGCACAGCGGTGTTGTTGAGTGACGGGAAAGTGCTGGTGGCGGGCGGCGCGAGTCGAGCGGAGGTTTTCGATCCTTCGCGGAACACCTTCTCTTACGCAGCGGGCGATCTCGAAACACCGCGTTTGTTTGCTACCGCGACACGTTTACGAGACGGGCACGTCCTGATCCTCGGCGGTTACCACGGAAACAGCATCGTCAGCGCAAACGCCTGGATCTATCGCGCTTAACAACCATTTCCCATTTTCCGTAAATCCCTTTTTCTGGAGCGTTGCGCAGCGCCAACCTACGCTTAACTGCGCCTCACTTGTTAACGCTGAGCGCACGCTGTCGAATCAGCGCATAGACCTCGTCGAGCGCAGCCGGCACACCGGCCGTCATGTTCACTGCGCCAGCCGGCGTCACCAACACCGTGTCTTCAAGACGCATGTGAATCTTCTTGTCGGGAATCTCGAGCAACGGCTCGACGTTGAAGACAACGCCCGCTTCGAGCGGACGATTGCGATCCGCAGGCTCGACGTCGTGAACGGAGATGCCGATCGTATGACCGATGTAACGTCCGAGCGCCAGAAACTCTTTCTCGTATCCGTGCTTCTTGTAGACGGCTCCCGCAACGTCTTTTAGTTGGTTCGGCGTGACGCCGGGTTTCATCGCGGCAATGATCGCGTCGCGAGCTTCGAGTATGCAGCGATACATCTTTTCCTGCTCGGGCGTGAAGCGTCCCGACACGGGCCACGTCCGCGTTATATCGGACGTGTAGTATTCGTAATCGGCGCCGTAGTCCATGTAAACCACTTCGCCTTCCAGCATCTTTCGGTTGTTTGCCGAGTAGTGCAGGATCATCGTGTTCGGCCCGGAAGCGACGATGGGCCGGAAAGCATCGCCGCGCGCGCCGCGTTTGGTATAAACGAAGCGAGCGGCAGCTTCGAGCTCATACTCGTACATGCCTGGTTGAGTTCCCTTCATCGCCTCCTTCACGCCTTCAGCTCCGATCTCCGAGCTCTTGCGCAGCAACTCGATCTCGTACGGGCTCTTGATCCATCGCATCTCGTCCAACAGCGGATTCAACGAGTGTAGAGCGAGTTGCGGCGCCATCTGCTGAATCACCGCGATCGCGCGCTTCGCTTCCGGAACACCACCGAGAATCGATTGCGCTCCTTCAAGCGACTCGTAGAAGTCGAGCTCTTCGCGTGCATTCTGAACGTTTCCCTGCGAGCCCGAGAGCATGTAGAGCTTCTTCGCTCGTTGTTGAAAAAACTGCATCATCGGCAGAAACTCTTCGATGGGCTGCACCCGCGTCAGCCCGTAGACCTCTTCCCTCTTTTCCAACTGCCAGATGCCCGGACCGTCAGCGCGAATCTGCGGCTCCGAACGTCGCGGCGCAAACAGAATCGAAGTCTTGTTTGAGCCAAGTATGACGAGCACCGCGCCCGGCTCTTCAATTCCCGTCAGGTAATAGAAGTCCGGCGACTGGCGAAACTTGACCGGATAAAACTGATTCTTCGAAGCGAAGATCACCGCGATGCCGTCAGGAATCTTCTCGAACAGCTTCGCTCGCCGCGCGACAAACTCGTCTTTTTTGAATGATTGCTGTGCGAACGCGGGCGCGGTGAGTGTCAGGACAACGATTAGCAAGTAGCTGGAAAAGAAGAGTTTACGCATGAGGTCAAATGCCTTTCGCGGAAATTTCGTCAGTTGAAGGAAGGATCCTGTCTAGCCAACGCGCAAAATCGACGGTTAAAGTATCACCGCTCACGATATGAAAACACTTGAATCAGTTATCTTCGACTTCGACTACACACTCGCCGACTCGTCACAGGGCGCGATCGAGTGCATCAACTTTGCGCTTCGCGAAATGGGACTCGATGGCGTTTCGGATGACGCCGCCTGCCTCACGATCGGCTTATCACTAGCTGAGACCTTTCTTACGTTGGGTGAACACCACGAGCCACACCGGTGTGACGAGTTTCACCGGTTGTTTGTGCAGCGAGCCGAACAGGTGATGGCAAATCTCACGGTGCTTTACGAATCGGTGCCCGCGATGGTCGAGGCGCTGCACGCACGCGGTTTGAGATTGGGCATCGTTTCGACGAAATATCGTCGCCGCATACACGAAGTTTTAAAGCGTGAGGCAATGCTGCACGGCTTTCACGTCATCATAGGCGGCGAAGATGTCAAACAGCACAAACCACACCCGCAAGGATTGTTTGAGGCGCTCGCGCGGCTCGAAAGTTCGCCTGCGTCAGTGGTCTACGTCGGCGATAGTGAAGTGGATGCTGAACTCGCGCGGCGCGCGGGAGTGCCGTTGGTGCTAGTGCTGTCGGGCGTCACGCCGCGTGAGCGTTTCGAAAACTACGAACCACTGGCAGTGTTGGACAGTATCAGAGAGCTCCCTGGCTTTCTTTCTTGATAGATATGCTTATGCGAACCGTCCTGATCATCATTGCGCTGCTGGCGTTTCAGACTCTTCTGTTCGCGCAAACACCAGCGCCGACACCGAACATCAATCCGGCGGCGTACATTCCACCGCGCCCGCGCGGACGGACGACGACCGTGGCCTCGTCGCAACAGCTCGCCGAAGCGCTCCAGGCGGCGCAGGACGATCCAAACACTACGTCTGTGCGCGTACTCGGCGGCGGCTCGATCAGGCGGCCGGTGATCCTCAAGAAGTACACCACGTTTGACAGTTCGACTTATTCCTGTGACGTCACGCAGGAGAACACGATCTTCCGAGGCACCCCGGTCACCGATTACGGCTGCTTGCTTGTTGCCGATGGTGTTTATGTCGGCGGCACTTATCGCCCGCCGCAAACCGTGCTCGACTATTTCAAATCCGGCAACGGCCGCAATCCGAATGATCGCTACTTGCTCGCCCTGCAGGCGTTGACGGCGGAGCAATTAGCGGGAACAGGGACGACGATTCTCGAACCTACTTACGCGAACAAGTCGATTCCCTCGGTTGAAGTGTTTCAGGCGTTAGGCGACGCTGGTTTTAGTCACACCGGGAAAGCCGCCAACATCACGATTCAGGGGTTCAGGATCAAGGGACGGCAGACTGTTTACGACGGCGGTGTGCGTTCCACGATTCTGCTCGGCAACTGCCACCGTTGTGCGGTGATGGACGTCTACCTTGAAGATACAGCTTCGATCGGCGTGACCGCCGGTGGGTCGGCGCTCGAGTTTAAGCGTCCGGATGGGACTGTTAACAAAGACAACTTCGCGCGCGATATCGTGTTCACGCGAAACATCTTTTCGGGCGTGGCCGCGGCGAATACGGCGACGATCAATACGGAAGATGCTTACGTTTTTCACAATTACGTGCGCCGGCCGGGCCATCACAATCCGAAGTTTGGCGGCGGCGTTTGCGGTCATGATCACGAAACAAACAGCGCTGCGGATCACACTCGCAACATCTACATCTA
>DASUOZ010000770.1:0-5930 GCA_036276375.1 Pyrinomonadaceae bacterium
ACGACTCGGACTCTCGGTGGTGTCCACTACACTTTTGTCGGAAAATTCCTGCGCGGCGGCGTGTTTGCGGAACAAGACCTCTTCGATCTTCAGCCCGTGCTCGAAGGAACGCTGGCGAAATTCCAGGGCGGCAAAAAGGTGGCGGAGGCCAAACTCAAGTTTACTTATTTCGGCGGCACCTAAGCAGTTTTAATGAAAGTTCTCATCGTCAAACTCGGAAGTATCGGCGACATTGTTCACACTCTGCCGGCGCTCGCGGCCCTGCGCGGCGGGATGCCGCACGCGGAAATTTCATGGGTGGCAGAAAGGTCCGCCGCCGAAATTTTGAAAGACAACCCGATTTTGGATCGTCTCATCGAAGTCGACACGAAGGCGTTGAGGCGCGGGCTGATGTCTGGGGAGACGCTGCGGGCACCGCGCCAGCAGTTACGTCGGTTACGCGCCTCAGCCTTCGATGTCGCTCTAGATTTCCAGGGACTTCTTAAATCAGCTTCGATAGCGCGCCTCTCGGGCGCGCGACGTGTTTTTGGCTACTCGCGAAGCGCGTTGCGCGAACCGGCCAGTACCGTCTTTCTTTCCAAACGCGTTTCCATTCCGCCGCACACTCACATCATTCGCAAAGGACTGTTGTTGCTTCAGGGCGCCTTGGGAATTCCTGTACCCGCCGAGCTTTCGTTTCCCATCGGATTGACTTCCGCGGCGGCCGATGAGGCTGAGCGAGCGGTCGCAGGCACTGGCGGAAATTACGCCATTCTCAATCCTGGTGGCGGCTGGCCGACGAAGTTGTGGAGCGCGGAAAAGTTTGGTGGTCTCGCTGACCTGCTGTGGGCCAATTATGGAATCCGCTCCTTAGTGACACATGGGCCGGGTGAAGCTGACCTCGCTGAGGCGGTGCGACGATCGTCGCGCTCGGAACAAGCAGTTCCCGTCAGTCTTTCGTTGAAGGGATTTTATGCGCTCGCGAAGCGCGCACGGGTTTACGTCGGCGGCGATACTGGTCCGACGCACATCGCGGTGGCGGCGGGCACTCCCATCGTCGGATTATTTGGACCAACGGAATGGTGGCGAAACGGCAGTCCTTATGCGGCAGACATCTGCGTCGAACGAAACGACATTGATTGCCGAGTTGATTGTCACCGGCGATCGTGTTCGAAGTGGATCTGCATGGACATCACGGTGGAGCGTGTGTTCGACGCGGTCAGCCAGAGAATCGGAAATTAGTATGCGAAGAGGCGGAACGTGGATTCAGCGCTGGCGTGTGCCGCTCGGGTTTTTGTGCGCCGCAATATTTTTACTGCTGGCGAAACCGACACCGGTGGCGCTGCTTGTCGGTGCGTGTGTTTCGGTGCTGGGACTGGCGATTCGCGCGTGGGCGGCAGGTCACATACGCAAGAACGCGCAACTGGCTGTGTCCGGTCCGTACGCCTTCACGCGGAATCCGCTCTATCTCGGTAGTTTCTTGTTGGGCCTGGGATTTACGATTGCTTCGGGCCAGGTGGTGCTCGGGCTGCTGTTTGTAGCGCTGTTTCTTGGCATCTATTTCCCCGTGATGCGCGTCGAAGCCTCGACTCTGGCTGAGCTCTTTGGTAAGGATTACGGGGTTTACAGGCAGTCAGTGCCGCTCTTCTTCCCGCGGCTGACGCCATTTCGCCAGAGCGAGTCGGCGCCCGTGAAATTCGATGGCTCGCTTTATTTGCGCTATCGTGAGTACCGCGCGGCTCTCGGATTAGTGGTCGCCTGGGGATTACTACTTATTAAGACTTATTATCAGTAACGAACCGTGTTTACGAACTTGCGAAAACCAGCACCAGTCATCTTTATTCTGCGGCTCGCGCTTGCGCTTGCTGTTTTGATTTTTGTTCCTTCTGTGCTCGCGCAAAAGGCGCTGCCGAAACCATTCGAACCGCTCGAAGAACTCCACTACGAAGCCGAATTTTCACGCGCACTCTTGCGCAAAATCGACGTCGCGGATCTTAAGTTTCACGCGTCTTCGAATCCACACCCGACCGCGGCGGGCGAGTACGCGTTGACGTTCAAAGCAGAAGTCACCAGCAAGGGCTTCTTCGCCCGGCTCTTCAACCTGAAGTTTAAAGAGACTGTGGAGTCGATCGTCGAGCCGCTGACCTTCACCGTGAAGAAGACCACGATTCTTGACGAACAAGGCAAGCGAGTACGCGAGACCAAGTCGACTTTCGACCAAACAAAGGGCCAGATGACCTGGACCTTGCGCGATCCAAACAATCCGCAAAGCGAACCACGGCAGGCGATCACCGAGTTTTCCGGACAACTGCAAGACGTTCTCTCGGCCATCTACTTCATTCGCACGCAGCCACTCGAAGTCGGAAAGGGCTTCGACATCTACATCGGCGACGGTGGACGCGTTTACACAACGCCGGTGAAGGTGCTGGAAAAGAAACGATTGAAGACGGTGCTCGGACGCGTCGACGCGTTTCGCGTTAATGCCGAACTGTTTGGACCTGAGCGATTGATCGACGATGAGAAGGGCGAGTTTTCGATCTGGTTCACTGCCGACTCGCGGCACATTCCTGTCGGTGGTCGCGTCAAAACAGACTACGGGACTTTTGACATCAAGCTGAAGCGTGTCATCAGAGGCACTCCTGCCGTAAAGTAGATTCCGCTTAAATCATCCGGAAATATGCGCGAGCCATTAATTATTGGTCATCGCGGCGCGTCTGCCGTTGCGCCTGAAAACTCGATTGCTGCGTTTGAGGCGGCGATTGCCGCGGGGGCGGACGGGATTGAGTTTGACGTGCGACTGAGTCGCGACGGCGTGCCGGTGATCATTCACGACGACACGTTGCAGCGGACGCACGGTTTGCGCGGGCGGGTCGTGGATTCATCGGCAGATGAGTTGGGCAGTGTTGGTGTCCCGAGCCTGCGGGACTTGTTTGAGCTGATGTCGCAGAACGATTTGATCCTATATCTCGAGATCAAAGGTAGTTCGGCTGCACTAGCCGAGCGGTGTTGCGAGCTGGTGAGTGAGTTTTCCTATGAAGACCGAGTGATCGTTGAGTGTTTTGACCTGAACGTCATCAAGAATATAAGAACGCTCAAAACCGCGGCGTTGTTTGAGCCGCGGATTTACACGGATCAGCGAGTGATAGATCGCACGCTGGAAGCCCGCGCTTCGGTGCTTGCGCTTCATCACCGGCTCGCCAAATCAACACTCGTGGAAAAAGCAAAACTCGCCGGACTCAGAGTTGTTGTTTGGACCGTCGACGATCCGGCGTGGATCGCGCGGGCTCAAGCGATGGGCATCGAGGCGTTGATCACAAACGATCCCGCTACGATGATTGAAGCCTCCGATCGTCTTCGCGTAGAGTTGAATCAATGACTCGTCCCCCAACTCAGTTCAACCAGTTCAACCGGTTCTTCGTCGCACACGACTTTTCAGTTTCCTATCGCCGGGCTAAACAACTCCAGTGGCAAACTCAGGCCACGTCAGGTTACTCGCTACTCGCGGTTCTCCAAGGCGAGCTCAGTTACAACGCGGGCGGCAAGTCGACCGCGCTTCACGCTGCGCAATTCGTGCTGTTTGAACCGAACTTGAGCGTCGCCGCGACAGCCACGCGTGCCGAACTTTTGTTCATGACATTCTCAGCTTCGCTCGTCATGCAACACGCCGCGACGATGCGGTTGATTCCGCCGAGCTCAACCGTCACGTTCAAAGCCGGCCACTTCCACGGCGATCAAAAACTCGACGGTCTGTTTGCTGAGTTCGCCAACGAATTGACTGACGAAAAACCCGGCAAGGAGATCGTGATGCGCGCGCTCGTGGAGCAACTGCTGGTCCAGGTCCTGCGTAACTACGCGCAACCGCGCCGTTCCGACGAGCTTGAGCTCTCACGCGCGGGACTCGTCGATCGCCGCATTCGCCGCTCGGTCGAATTGATGTATACGCAGCTCGATCAGGAATTGACACTCAAAGCAATCGCGGCTGCGTCGTATCTCTCACCGTTTCACTTCGCGCGTCTCTTCAAGAAACTCACCGGCTCAACGCCGCATAACTATCTAGCGGGCATTCGTGCCGCACGGGCCCAACTCCTGCTCGCCGAAACGGAGCTTTCCGTCACTGAGATCGGCGCGCGCGTCGGTTATCTCAGCGCCAGCCACTTCACGAAGGCATTTCGCATCGCCACCGGCACCACGCCGCGTGAGTTTCGCAAAGCCCTCATCTCCGGAAACAACAGCTCAGCAAACCAGCGCCAATAATGCGCAAGATCCGTCTCGTCGGTTCGCCTGCGCGTTAGTATCATCGTGCGAAATTGTTCATAGGGGAAACGCGAATGCCTGTTGCCAAGCAAGCGGAAATCAGTCCGGCCGAAGGAAAACTGGGAGTGCTACTCGTTGGTCTCGGCGCCGTCAGCACCACGTTCATCGCCGGCGTTGAAGCAATCATGAAGGGTTTCGCACAACCGATCGGTAGTCTCACGCAGATGGGCACGATCCGTCTCGGCAAGCGAACAGACAATCGCGTTCCGTTGATCAAAGACTTCGTCCCGCTCGCCCAGCTCAAAGATCTCGTTTTTGGCGCCTGGGACATCTTTCCGGAGTCGGCTTACGACGCCGCGCTAAACGCGGGCGTGCTCGAGAAAGAATTGCTGGCCCAGTTGAAAGAGCCGCTACGCAAGATCAAACCGATGCAGGCCGTTTTCGATCAGTCGTACGTGAAGCGTCTGAGCGGCACAAACGTGAAGACCGGCAAGACAAAGTTTGACCTGGCCCAGCAACTGATCAAAGAGATTGCGGAGTGGAAAAAGAAGAACAAGTGCTCGCGGATCGTGATGATCTGGGCGGCGTCGACCGAGATATTTTTGAAGCCGCACGCGGTGCACAAAACGCTCGAGTCGTTTGAAAAGGCGATGAAGGAGAACCACAAAGCGATCGCGCCGTCGATGATCTACGCCTACGCGGCGTTGAAGTCGGGTATTCCCTTTGCGAATGGCGCGCCGAACCTCACCGTCGACATTCCGGCACTGATGACGCTCGCGGACAAGAATCGGCTGGCGATCTGTGGCAAGGATTTCAAGACGGGACAAACTCTGATGAAAACGATCGTCGCGCCGGGACTGAAGTCGCGCATGCTCGGGCTGCACGGTTGGTACTCCACGAACATTCTCGGTAATCGCGACGGCGAAGTGCTCGACGATCCTGACTCGTTCAAGACCAAGGAGGAGTCGAAACTGTCGGTGCTGGAGTACATCCTTCAACCGGAAGTCTATCCGGATCTGTACAAAGACTTCTCGCACGTCGTGCGGATCAACTACTACCCGCCGCGCGGCGACAACAAGGAGGGTTGGGACAACATCGACATCTTCGGCTGGCTCGGGTATCCGATGCAGATCAAGATCGACTTCCTCTGCCGCGACTCGATTCTGGCGGCGCCAATCGTTTTAGACCTGGCGCTGTTTTTGGACCTGGCGCAGCGTTCAGGCATGAAGGGTGTGCAGGAGTGGCTCTCGTTCTACTTCAAATCTCCGCAAACGGCGCCCGGACTCTATCCCGAGCACGACATCTTCATCCAACTGATGAAACTCAAAAACACCTTGCGCCACCTCCGCGGCGAGGATCTAATCACTCACCTCGGTCTCGAGTACTACGATTAAAGACCTTTTGATTCACGTCTGCCGGAAAACGTGCAACTCATAGGAGTGAGTTGCACGGCTACAATTATTGTCATCAATTCCTTGACACGAAATGTCACGAAAGCCTCAACTGTCGCCGTAACAACTACTTCTACAAAGAACGTTATTCAATCTTTTCTGGTGACAATCGCGCCAGACTTGTATATATAGCTTCCGAGCCAGCAGGCGTTTTCGGCGCTAAAACTCAAGTTGGCGAACTTCAATTCATTCAAGCGCATCAATTTAACGTGCGGATCGTTCCTTGCTTGTAACAACAACGGGTCA
>DASUOZ010000771.1:0-5497 GCA_036276375.1 Pyrinomonadaceae bacterium
CCTACGTTCCATTATCCGTCTAATCTCTGTCTCCTTTGTCTCACGCTAACGGGACCGATTGGCCGGACTGCACGTACGCGTTTTCAAACAGCACCATACCGACAAGCGCGAGCGGCGCACCGGCGACGGCGATCGACGTGCTGACGAGATCCACGAACACCAGGAACGGGACCAGGCCGCCGAGAAACGAAAGAATGATCCCGATCCAGAAGTCGTTACGATAACGGCCGTGAACCATTTCGTGAATCGCGAGTCGAGCGTGCGCAGTCGGGTGTGTCAACGAGACTTCGCCCCAGACCATCAGCAGATGAATCAGGCTCGTCATGGCGAGATACCAGCCGAGGTCAGTCGCATCGAGCGGAGCAGGCGAATGGAAACCTAGCTCCGGGCCGGTTGTTAACCAATCCCTGAGCCCAACCACCACCAACAACAACACCGCCGAGCCCAACAACAACGCCTGAAGCAATAGGTGTGGCGGCAACAGCGGGTTTTGCCACATGTCACGCGCCTTCGCCTGCGCGAAGAGATACGCCGTGTAGACCGCCGTCAGTATCGAGAGCGGTATACCCGCGATCATCAACCAACTCTGAAACGCCCTCGAACCAACCCAACTTGCAAGGAAATGAAGCACCAGCACGAGCGTGTAGCCCGCGATAATAAACGCGCCCTTCACGAGCCAACTGCGCCACTGCGGCCGCGTAAAGATCAAATAGAACCGCTCAGGATGCTCGAGATCCCACAGCAACAACCCGCCGGTCATCGCCAAAAACGCACCCGAGATCACCGGCGTCGCCCACAACCAAAGCGGATCGGAAAACGAAAGCGTACCAAACAGCACCAGCAACGCGGCCAGCAGATAAACACCCGACGCGATTCCTTTCGTCCACGTGTACAAACTCACGCGCCAGTCCCACGGGATCGAGTGCGCCACGTCGTAAGCAAGCACCGCCGCCGCGGAAGAGTTGTTGTAATTCGGATTGCCCGAAACAACGGTTTCCGAAGTCTCCTGTTGTTCGCTCCACATGAAGAGCCCGCCTTCGGGACGCCGCGCTGCAAGTGGATCGAGCGTCGCCTGATGCGCGCCTTTGTAAAACAACTTCGGCAACGTTTCTTTTTCCGGACGGCGCACGGCGACGCTTTCGCGGTTAACAATCTGCGCCACGTACGAATCCGAGTCGTTCATGTCGCCGACGAGAATCGCCTGCGTCGGACACACAACCACGCACGCTGGTTCGAGCCCAACGTCGATCCGGTGCGCGCAGAAGTTGCACTTCTCCGCCGAATGGTCCTCGGGGTTGATGAAGATCGCGTCGTACGGACACGCCGCGATGCAGGCTTTGCAACCGATGCAGATCGATTTATCGAAGTCGACGATGCCGTCGGGGCGTTTGAACATCGCGGCAGTCGGGCACGCGGTGACGCACGGTGCATGCGCACATTGGTTACAGCGTGTGACCTGATGCGCGCGTCGCGCCTGTGGAAACACGCCGACGTCGACGTGCTTCACGTACGTGCGCGTAACAGAAACGGGCACGACATTTTCCGACTTGCAGGCGGTTGTACACGCGTGACAGCCGATACAGCGCGTGTGGTCGATTACCTTGGCCCACTGAACCGGGACCGGAGACTCCGTCATAGACAAGCTCCAACGTTTTGGGAGCCTGACTATAACATTTCCGCGCAACGATAGACGTACAGAATCCAAGCAACGTTGTTGGCGGGTTTCTGATACTCGCTCGTCGTGCTAATCTGCACCGAACATTCATCAGGAGGTAGACGATGCGTCCTCTTACATTCTCGATAACTGCGCTGGCGCTGGCGGGGCTCCTGGCGGCTTGCAGCTCGATTCACAGCAAAAGCACGGCGCAACAAGCGGTCAGCAATCCTAATGTCACGGCAACGCCTTACCCGGACGGTGCCCGCCGCATCACGATCGATGAACTCGAAGCGATGATGAAAGACGGCAAGGCTTTCGTCGTCGACGTCCGCAACCAGGATTCCTACGACGCCGGCCATATCCCCGGCGCGAAACTGATTCCCTCGGGCGAAATTCTGAATCACCTCGACGAGCTGCCGAAAGACAAACTGATAGTCACCTACTGCTCTTGACACGCCGAACATACGTCCGCCGGTGCGGTGGTCGCCCTCAAGAGTAAAGGAATCGTAAACGCAGCAGCTTTGCTGGGTGGGTTTAACCTGTGGCAGAAGGAAGGCAAGCCAATCGATAAAAAGCAATCAGGCGCTAAACAACCTGCGTCACAAGCGCCGGGAGCGGCGTCACAACTTTCGCCGCCGGCACGCACAACACCGGGCAAGGGGCGTTCCTGATAACGCGCTCAATCTCCGAACCAAGCACCTGAGTACTGCCAAACAACGAACCATGCACGGCAGTCCCGATGACGATCAGATCGGCATCGAGAGTCGCCGCCAGTTTCACGATCTCCTGATACGGCCGGCCTTCGGCGATGTGCGTTGAAGCGCGCGATCCGAAGGAGCGTGCGAGTTGGGCCATGCGTTCCTGCACGTTACTGCGAAATCGCGTCAACGCCGCAAGCCCGCCTTCCGGAAACATGACGGAGATCTGTTCGAAGTAATCGCCGATAACGTAAACGGCGTGCAACTCCGCGCCAAGATGATTCGAGATGCTGGTGGCGAGTTGCGTGGCAGCGGCTGACGACGGGCGAAAGTTTGTCGCCAGCAGGACGCGGTTGAGACGAATCTGGGTTTGTCCGCCGCGATGCTCGACGAAGTCGCGTTGCGGCGGCCGGATCGCCAGCACCGCACACGGCGCCTCGGCGATGATCTCTTCGGCCATCGAACCACCAAATGCGCGCGAAAGCAGCCGATTACGACCGCGCGTCACGACCGTAATCAAATCCACTTCTCGCTCAAACGCGACGCGCGCGATCGCCGCCGCCCGCTCGCCTTCGACAAACACCGGGTCAACTTCAACCCCCGCCAGCAACGGGTCCGCGATCAATTCTTTCGCTTTCGCGCGCAATTCCAGCAGCCACTGGTTTTCCAGATCTTCGAAAACATACGCCGGCAGCGTCAGCA
This sequence comes from Pyrinomonadaceae bacterium, assembly GCA_036276375.1. GTDB lineage: Bacteria > Acidobacteriota > Blastocatellia > Pyrinomonadales > Pyrinomonadaceae > PSRF01. Next base: position 3,058 of record DASUOZ010000771.1, read on the forward strand.
AATTCGCGGGTACCTTCGCGTCCTGAACGTTCAGCAACAACACGCGTCCATGCGCGTCGCGCCCGAAACCGGCCGCATATTTCAAGGCAGCATGCGCGTGTGCAGAAAAATCCGTCGGGAACAGGATGTTTCTGAACGGGAACATGGCTCAACACTAAGACAGGATTGCAAGATTTACAAGACCATGCCAAACTCCGCAGGCTTCCTTTTCGAATCCACTCCATGGAGGCGACACATTGCTTCGCGGACTCTTTCGGACCAAGAACCTTGACGAGATTCTGTCCAGTGTGGGCGGACCTCAATTTTCCCTCAAGCGAACGCTTAACGCCTTCAGCGTAACCCTGATCGGCATCGGCGCGATTATCGGCGCCGGAATTTTCGCCACCGTCGGCACTGCCGCATCGGGCACAGCCGAACGCGCGGGCGCTGGTCCATCGTTGATGCTCTCGTTTGTCATCACCGCGATCGTCTGCGGCTTCACGGCGTTGTGCTACGCGGAGCTCGCGTCGATGGTGCCGATCTCGGGCTCGGCTTACACCTATTCCTACGCCACACTCGGCGAGCTCGTCGCGTGGATCATCGGTTGGGACTTAATTATCGAGTACGCAATCGGCAACGTCGCGGTCGCGATTAGCTGGGCCGAGTTTTTCAATCGACTGCTGCGCAACCTCGGCATTCACGTGCCTGACTGGTTGACGTCAAACTATCGCACGGCAACAGAAGAGACTCTCGCCAACGCGCCAAACATTTTGGGCGTTCCCATAGTCTTCAACATCCTGGCGTTTGGCATCGTTGCGTTGATTACTGTCGTGTTGGTTTGGGGAATTAAAGAGTCGTCAAACTTCAACGCGATCATGGTGCTGATCAAGATTCTCGTGTTGCTGTTCTTCGTCGGGCTCGCGCTTTATTACGTATCGCCCGCGACGATGACGGAAAACTGGCAGCCGTTCCAACCGCAAGGCTGGATGGGCACATTAACGGGCGCAGCAGTCGTGTTCTTTGCCTACATCGGCTTCGACGCGGTCAGCACCGTGGCGGAAGAAACGAAGAATCCGGCCCGAGATCTGCCTATCGGCATCATCGCGTCACTGATCGTCTGCACCGTGCTCTACATTCTGGTTGCCGCTATGTTCACGGGCATGGTGCCGTGGGAAACCGTGGTAGGTTGGACTGCCGCACAGCGCGGCGAGTCATTGACGATGGCCCTCGAGACGGTCGCGCCGCAGGCATTGTGGCAAAACACCGTCATCGCATTCGGATCGGTAGTCGCGCATACGGCTGTGTTGCTGGTGTTTCAACTCGGCCAGCCGCGCATCTTCTTCTCGATGGCGCGTGACGGTTTGCTGCCGTCGACGTTCGCCAGTGTTCATCCGAAGTTCAAGACACCACACGTCACCACGATCCTCACGGGTATCGCAGTCGGCGGGATCGCTGCGTTTGCGACCGTCGACGAGATGGTGAGCTTGACGAACATCGGCACATTGTTCGCGTTCATTCTGGTTTGCCTGGGCGTGATCGTGCTGCGCCACAAGGATCCGGCGCGACACCGGCCGTTCAGAGTTCCGTTTGGACCATATCTGCTGCCGGGGCTCGGCGCGCTCTCGTGTGCGTTGTTGATCTACTTCCTGCCGGAAGGTTCTTACTGGCGCTTTGTCGGCTGGCTGGCACTCGGTTTGGCCGTCTACTTTGCTTACGGCTACACGCGCAGCGGAGTCGGGCAGCGAATGGGACGTCCGTCGCGCACACCTGCGGGTCTGAAGTTCGCGGCCCTCTGTTTCGTGCTGGTGGCGGTTGGGCTCTTCGTAATCCCGCACGACGTTGCGCCGCGCGAGCTCTTTTCGGAGGCGTTTGACTCGTCCGCCGAGAAACACAACCAGACGCTCTATGGTTTATTGATCATTATCGGCGGTCTGATTGGCGCCGCGATCGGCATCAAGCTCGGAAGCTCCCAGGCGGAGACAGATGAAGCCTAAGCGCTACGCATTTCTGATTGCGGTGGTTTGTGCCATCGGTCTGACAACTCAGGCGCAGGACCATGCACCGCGCGCGGAAAAGGCAAAAACGTCGTCAGTTCGTCTCGGCGACAAAGTGATATCGATCCCTGACCCGGATGGCTTCGAAGAGGCGATGTCGCAGTTCCCTAAGTACAAGGAGCGAGTCATCGCAACGGAAGGGCCCGACAACGATGCCTTACTCGCTCACTCGCCGGTCTCCGATTGTGAGTTGATGAGGAACGGTTCGGCAGCTACGTACGATCACTACACCAAAGTCTCCGTGCTCAAAGTCGGCAGGGAGTTGACTGTGTCGCGCGCGTTGATGACTGAAGCTGTCGCCAGCTTTCGGAAAAACGCCGGTACGTACCTCGATCCAAACGGCGCGACGATGAAGAGTGTGGCAAAGAAGGCCGCGCGGGGACTCACCGAAGCAGATGCAAGAGAAA
>DASUOZ010000772.1:0-3701 GCA_036276375.1 Pyrinomonadaceae bacterium
GTCAGGCGCTGTTTCTTGGCATCGCGGCGGTGATTGTCGCGTTGCCATTGGGCCTAGCCGGCAGCCGTGCGTTATGTCGCTACCTGGCGATGTTTCTCAACTTCAATATCAACAGCTTCGCCGTGCCGGTTTGGGTATTCCTTCTGGTGGCGGTCGTTGGAATTATCGCGCCGCTGGTGGCCGCGGCCTATCCGGTTTGGAAAGGATCGGGCGCGCCGGTTCGGGTCGCGCTTGCCGATTTCGGCCTGGGGCAAACAACGTTCGGCGCCAGGCGATTTGATCGTTGGTTGGCGGGCGTCGGTGGCACGTTTCGGCCGCTCGTGCTCGCGACTCGCAACAGCTTTCGCCGCCGTGCGCGGCTGGTGCTGACGCTCGCGACGCTTGCCGCGGGTGGTCTGTTCTTTCTGTCGGCGCTCAACGTGCGCGCTTCGATGATCAATACACTCGATCGCATGTTTGCGACGAGAAAGTTTGATCTGACCGTGTCGTTACGTGAGATGTACGACAATGAAAAGTTGCAAGAGGCTGTCCGCGACACACCGGGAATCAGCCGTGCGGAGGGTTGGCTCACGACCGAGGCCTCGATCGCCGATGAACGGTTTGGTTTGGTCGCGTTACCGGCCGGCGCCCAGTTGCTGGAACCGGAGATCATCGAGGGCCGCAAGCTTCAACCGGACGATACGGACGCGATCGTGGTTAACAATGCGTTTGCCCGAAGATTTGCGCAGTTGCGCGTCGGGCAGACTGTGCCGTTGAGTATTGACGGCGTCGAGAAGGACTGGCGTGTGGTTGGTCTGGCTCGCGAAGCATTCTCGCCGTCTGTTGGTTACGTGCCGCTGAGTTCCCTGCGACAGCAATCGCCGCAGCGGGTGAACAGTTTGCGTTTAGCGTTGGACCATACCGGTGAAGACTCGATCGCGGCCGTGAAGACCAGCCTCGACCGCAACCTCGAACGACGCGGCATGCGCGCGCGCAGCAGCACGAGCAAGGCTGACACTCGTTTTAGTTTCGATCAGCATATGGTGATGATCTACGTCTTTCTGATCGTGATGTCAGCGATCATTGGTTGCGTGGGCGGTTTGGGGTTGATGACGACGATGAGTCTGAATGTGTTGGAACGGCGACGCGAGATGGGCGTGTTGCGGGCGATTGGCGCGACGCCGCGAACGGTGTGGGCTATGGTGATCGCCGAGGGATTAGTGTTTGGGGTGTTGAGTTGGACCATGGCGGCGCTGTTGGCGTGGCCGGTGAGCAAGTTCATCGGTGATTCGCTTGTCAGCATGATGTTTCGAAGTGGATTGGACTTCACCTTTGAGGCGCTCGGCTTGGTGATCTGGTTGATGGTGTCGGTCGTGTTGAGTGCGGTAGCGAGTTTTGCGCCGGCGTGGCGTGCGTCGCGCGCGACGGTGCGAGAGGCGCTGGCGTACGAATAAAGGGAGCAGGATCTAACGAAACTATGTGGTGCGTCGCAGAATGAAATCGACGATGCGATGAAGCACTTCTGTTGGTCGGTCGAGTTGTTCGAGTGCGGCGCACGCCGCCCGGTGGGCCTTCACTGCTTTCTCGCGAGATTCGTCGATTCCGTATAAAGCGGGGTACGTCGCTTTGCGCGACCTCACGTCTTTGCCGGGAGTTTTGCCCAACTCTTCGGCGCTCGCCGTAACGTCGAGCAAGTCGTCAGTGATCTGAAACAACAAACCGAGTTGCGCGCCGTAGCTGGTTATCGCCGCCAGTTCCGGTTCACTCGCGGCCCCGATCAGCGCGCCACAACGCGCCGCGCCCACGATTAAAGCGCCCGTTTTGAGCCGGTGAATCTCCTCCAACTGCGCGCCGTTTACCTGGCGCGCCTCCGCTTCCATGTCGAGCGCCTGGCCCGCAACCATCCCGTCCGGTGTTGAAGCCGCCCGCGACAGTTCGGAGATCAACGCAATGCGCGTCGAGGCAGCGAGACGATCGTCGTTAGCGATGGACTGAAACGCGAGGGTTTGCAACGCATCGCCGGCGAGAATCGCGGTGGCTTCGTCGAAACGGACGTGACACGTCGGCCGGCCGCGCCGCAGATCGTCGTCATCCATCGCGGGCAGATCGTCGTGAATGAGCGAGTACGTGTGAATCATCTCAAACGCACACGCCGTTCTGATCAGTTGCGTGATCTCCGCGCCAAACGCCTGACCGGTGGCGAGCAGCAACGCCGGCCGGAAACGCTTGCCGCCGGCAAAGACGCTCCAGCGGATCGCCTGATGAACCTTTTCCGGCGCCGCGCCCGCAGGCGGCAATAGCTTGTTCAACTCAACTTCTACGAGCGCGCGACTCGCCGCCAGCAGACTGTCGAGCTCGAGTGTGTTTTGGAGCAGCGCGTCAGAACCCGTTTTCATTTTCTGTTGCGCCATCGTCGTTGGTTGGTTCGGTAAATGTGCTGACCACGGGCCGGCCCTGGTTGTCGCGCAGCAAGACTTCGATACGCCGCTCGGCCTGGCTCAGTCGTTCCTGGCATTCGCGTGAAAGTCGAACGCCCTGTTCAAAGAGTTCCAGACTCTTCTCCAGCGGCAAGTCGCCACTTTCGAGTTGCTGGACAATCTGTTCCAAAGCTTCGAGCGAAGCTTCGAAACTTCGCGCCTGTTCGGGACCGTCATTCATCGGTTGCGTCATGTGCGTTTCGGTCATTTACGTTTGCGGCGCGGCTTGCCGGGTTTCTTAAACAACGATTCACCGGAGTCAAAGGCGCCGATGGCCGGCAACTCCTTCATCACGGTGTCGACCACGCGTTGGACCACAGCGTCGTCATCGAAGCCTATGACTTTCCAACGCTCGGCATCGCGACGCATCGTGAATTCAACGTTGCGATTACTCACCTCCGCCGTGGCTTTAGCAGTGTCGCCTTCGGTCGTAATCTTCACCAGAGACGGCACCGTAATCAGTAAAAAGATAAACGACTTGGGCTCGGACGCCGCGGCGAAGTTCTTGATCTCCTTCGTGACTTCGTCGTGAATCGTCTGCTTCAGCCGCGGCAGCAACGACGGCATCACCTGATCTATCTTCTGTTGCGTCACCGAGCTCATCGCGAGGCCGTAACGCGCGCTCGCCTTCCTGCTCACAGCGTCGACCATATTACGCGCGATTTCCTCGTCGTCAATTCGTTTCGCCAGCTCCTCGACGTCGCCGCGTTGCGCTGCATCGACGAGCAGCGTCAGTGAGTAAGCGGGCGTGGATTGATAATGCCGCCACCAGAAGAACCCGCCGACAGCGGCCAGGCCGATTACTACGACAACAACGACCGCCAGCAGCGCAAGTACCCGCAGCCACCGGCGAGACTTGCGACGAGCTGCTGGCTTATTACCGGGACCGGGCTCAACGTTAATAACAATTCTTTTGGCCACGGATTCACACGAATGAACACGGACTTAGGACTTTTCCACCGTTTCGACGCGCGTATTCAAACTTCCCTTGGCGAGACGGACACGAACTTCGTCGCCCGCGCTGACGGACCCCGCGTCGCGCAACGGTTTGCCGGACGCGTCCTGCGCGATCGCGTAGCCACGTTGTAACACGGCAAGCGGCGAGAGCGCATCGAGCGACGCGGCCGCGAGGCCGAGCCTTTCCCGCGCTTCCTGAAGACTCGTTTCCAGCGCATCGTTACACGCCGCGGACGCAGTATCAAAACGCCGCCGAGCATTGCGCAACTGCGACTTTACTTCATCAAA
>DASUOZ010000773.1:0-3736 GCA_036276375.1 Pyrinomonadaceae bacterium
CACACCGGCGCCGCGCTGGGCGATCAACTTCGCCGTGCCGGCTTCCTGCGGCATCGGGTCCGTGATCACGTCGGCGATGATCGGCACGCGACACGCGAGTGCTTCGAAGGTGGTCAGTCCGCCAAGCTTAGAGATCATCACGTTGGCTGCGCTCATCAGTTGTTCGATCTCGTCGGAATAGCCGATCACCTTCACCGGAAACGGCGCTTCCGTCGCGATCGACTCAGCGACAACGCGCAAGTCGTCGTTCTTACCGGCGAGGAAAATCGCCTGCACGTCGAGCTCGCCGCGGACCAGCTCGCGAAAGATCTGCGGAATGTTGCCGCCGCCGATCCAGCCGGCGTTTACGAAGACGGTGAACTTTTCCGGATCCAATCCGAGCGCCCGTCGCGCGGCCTGCGCCGCTTCCTCACCGGGATACGCAAACTTCGGATGGACCGGCATGCCGGAGATCTTGATCCGTTGGGGCGACACGCCGTAATCGATCAACTGCTGCCGGGCTTCCTCGCTCGCAACCAGATACAGCGTCACCGCGTCGCAGGCCCAACCCTTCCAGAACCCGTAACAGGGATCGGTCACCACGGAAACAAGCGGCACGCGATCGGCGAGATTCAGTTCACGCAGCACGCGGCCAAAGATGTGCTGCGTCAGCGGGTGCACACTGACGACGATGTGCGGACACCAGCGCTCAAACAGGTTGCGAACATAACCGACGCAGCGCTTATGAAAAAACTCGCGTGTATCCGGACGAATGCGATTGATGACCCAGTAGTAATACTTCATCCAGTCCTGCCGATTACGCAGGATCCAGTTGTAAAGCCGGACCAGCTTGTCAGCCAGGTGATGGGATTCCTCAATCGCGCGCACCACGCGAATCGCATACGACTCGCTGTCCAAAAACTTCTGCACGCCGGCCACGATCGCGGCCGCGGCGGAACGATGCCCGCCGCCCGTGTCGGACGAAATTATCAGTATCTTTGGAATGCGAGGCTGCGCGGACATCTTAATCGGCAATCGGCAATGCGTTATCGGCAATCCCCAACCCGCCATCGATCTCGCGGCGCGCTTTCTTCATCTCGCGCTCGAGTTTCTTGATCTGGATCAAGTGGCCGGGATTGAACGGCAGCGATGGGTAATAACTGTTTGACTCGTGCGTGCAGAAACAACCGTTCGCGGCGTGCTGGCGACGCTCTTTCATCGCGGGCGACAGCCAGAGCTTTTGGAAGTTCCAGTCGAAGTCGCGCAGGTTGCCGATCGGATCGAGGTTTTCACACGACGAGACGGTGCCTTCATCGTAGATCACGCCGCCGGCCGTGCCCGCGTAACACTTCATCTGGGCTTGTTGTGTTTCCTGCGTTTTAGCGATCAGGCCGTGCATGTAGATGTCGATCGCGGCTTTGAAGAATCCGGCTTTGCCGGTGTAGTTGTTCTTGATCGCGGCGTGACGCGAATCGTCGTCGATCATCTGGGCCAATCGAGCGTAGCGCGAGTGGTCGATCTCGAGCTCTTTCGGATCCGCTGACGGCGGGCGAATGTAATTGAAGTTCACTTTGTCAGGCTTGAGATCGTATTTGAGAAAGTCGTACCACTCGAAGATCGTGTCCTGGTTGGAGTTCATGAAACACGTACACGTTTGCACGTCGAGCCGCGGGTAATCTTTCTTGATCTGCTGAAGCTGCCGTGCGGTGTCGATCGCGATGTCCCACGAGCCGGGCTTCTGGCGGATCTTTTCGTGTTCGGTTTTTGGCCCATCGATGCCGAGAGCGACCGTGACGTTCAGGTCCGGACACTCCTGAAGGATGCGCGTCACGTCCGGAAAGATCCGCTTCTGGATCTGTCCGTTGGACATGATGTAGATCGATTCGAGCTTGTTGTTGGTATGGAACGCGCGCGCGATCTCGGGCAGGTCTTTGCGTGTGAACGGTTCGCCGCCGGCCAGAATCAGGACGCCGAGATTGCCTCCGAGTGTTTCGGAGATACGCTCGATCTCGTGCGTTTTCATTTGCAGCTTCTTGCGCGGGCGATCGTCGAGCTCGTCAGTGAAGAAGCAGTGCGTGCAGCGCATGTCGCACACGGACGTCACCAGAATGTTCAGCAACACCGGCGAAAATGGTTGTCCGATCGCGAGCTTTGCGTAGCGCTTCAGCAGTTCTTTCGTCGTAAAATCCATGTAACCTCAACTTCTTGCTCGCGCAACACGCACGAGAACTTAACTACTAAGCTATTTGAAGATGCATTGTCAACGTGGGTTTCCTGACGAAAATTCGCTTTATCCCACCAACGAAGTTGGGAGCCGCCAACTGGGTTGGCGGGATGAGGCGGATTAACTAAGAGCGATTCTGGATGCCGAGGGCGCGCATGCGGCGATAGAGGTGGCTGCGATCGACGCCCATCAACTCCGCCGCGCGCGAGACGTTTCCGTCCGCTTCCTCCAGCTTGCGCTGAATGAATTCGCGGTGATACGCCTCCGTCGCCTCTTTAAAGGACGGAAAGCGAAACGAAGCCGCCGGTGCTTCTTCCTTGCCGTGAGGAGGCAGATCGGTGGCCGAAACTTTCGTTCCGGGATGCATGATCACGACGCGTTCGATCGTGTTTCGCAACTCACGCACGTTGCCGGGCCAGGAGTACGACTGCAACTCCTCCAGCGCTTCCGGCAAAAACTGCTTTGGCTTCTTTCCGTACGACTGCGAAAAGTGTTGGTTGAAGTAGTCGACCAGCAGCGGCACGTCTTCAAGACGATCGCGCAACGGCGGCAACTCAAACGGGATCACGTTCAGCCGATAAAAGAGGTCGGCGCGAAAATTACCATTGTCGATCTCCACGTCGAGACGCTTGTTTGTCGCCGCGATCAGCCGCACGTCGACCGTAACCGACGTGCCGCTGCCCACAGGTTCGAAACGCTGCTCTTCCAAGACACGCAAAACCTTCGCCTGCACTTTCGGACTCATATCACCGACTTCGTCGAGAAAGATCGTTGCGCCGTCAGCCAGCTCAAACTTTCCCTTCTTCGCGGCAGTCGCGCCGGTGAACGCACCTTTGACGTGACCAAACAGCTCGCTTTCGATCAACTCCTCCGGGATCGCCGCGGAGTTCACTTCCACAAACGGCGCGGCCGCACGCCGCGACTCGGTGTGAATCGCGCGCGCAACGAGTTCTTTTCCCGTTCCCGATTCTCCGTAGATCAAAACGCGACCGTCAGTCGGCGCCACGACGGAGATTTGTTTGCGCAACGCACGCATCGCCACTGATTCGCCAACCATCGTGTACTCACGCGCGAGGGCCGCGGCCATGTCGGCGTTTATCAACTCGAGCCGTTGCTGGCGCAAAGCATTACGGACGGTCAACACCGTCTTTTCAATCGAGAGCGGTTTTTCGATGAAGTCAAACGCGCCGAGCTTCGTCGCACGCACGGCGGTTTCGATGTTGCCGTGACCGGAGATGATCACGACCGCGGCTTCCGAGCCCGCGGCGCGCAACTGTTTCAACGTTTCGAGGCCATCTATGCCGGGTAACCAGACGTCCAGCAGAATGCAACCGTAGGCACGTTTGCCGAGCGCTTTCAGACACTCTTCACCGCTGGCGACGGCCTCAGCGACGAAGCCTTCGTCTTCCATCACGGCGCGCAACGTGTCGCGAATGCCGCGTTCGTCGTCAACGATAAGAATTGAATCCATGTGGTTATTGCCGATTTTCTCGGGAAGAAGTGCGCCGGCGATCAATCGGCAGTCGGCAATCG
>DASUOZ010000774.1:0-5448 GCA_036276375.1 Pyrinomonadaceae bacterium
ACAAGTTGTTTGAAGAAGTCCCGACGGTGGTGCTCACGTCGGCCACGCTCTCCAGCGGCGGCAACTTCAACTTCATTCGCGATCGGCTCGGGTTGGACACTGCGGACGATCTGATTGCGGAGTCGAGCTTCGATTACGAAAGCCAGGCGATTCTCTATCTGCCGCCACAGATGCCAGACCCGCGGTCAAATGAATGGTCCCGAGCGGCGGCCGAGGAAGTCACGAAGATACTGCACGCGACCGAAGGCCGCGCCTTTGTACTTTCGACGAGCTTCGCGGGCATGCAGTCGTTATTTGAAAACGTGTGGGCGGAGATCGATTATCCGTGCCTGGTCCAGGGCAGCGCCGCGAAAGGACAATTGCTGAAGCAGTTTCGCGAGACGCCAAACGCCGTGTTGTTTGCGACGTCGAGTTTTTGGCAGGGCGTGGACGTGCGCGGGCAGCAGTTGTCGTGCGTGATCATCGACAAGCTGCCGTTTGCCGTGCCGAGTGATCCGTTAGTGGCCGCGCGGCAGCGGTATATTGAAGACAACGGCGGCTCCAGTTTTTACCAGTACAGCGTGCCGCAGGCGATCATCGCGCTGAAACAGGGTCTGGGACGTTTAATTCGCAGTACCACGGATCGTGGTGTGCTGGCGGTGCTCGATCCGCGTTTGCGCACGAAAGGTTACGGCCGCACATTTTTGCAAAGTCTGCCGCCCTGCCGGGTCACTTCGCGCATCGACGAGCTATCGAGTATTTTAGTGACGGATTGATTATGGCTGGACAATTTGAAGTAATGATCGAGCGCAACTTCTCGAGCGCGCATCAATTGCGCGGTTATCGCGGGAAGTGTGAGAACCTGCACGGGCACAACTACAAGATTGAGATCTACGCGCGCGGGCGCGAGCTCGATAACGTCGGTCTGCTGGTTGATTTTGTGGAGTTGAAAGCCGCGGCGGATGAAGTGGTCACGTATCTCGACCACCGCAATATCAACGAATTGCCGCCGTTTGACGAGCTGCAACCGTCGGCAGAGAACCTCGCGAAGTACGTGCTGGAACGCGTGTCGGCGCGCGTTACTGATGACCGCGTGCAGATGTATAAGGTTCGTTGTTTCGAGACGCCCACCAGTGTGGCTACCTACCAGTTAGACTAACGACAACCATCCACAGATTACGCAGACCGACAAATCTGCGAAATCTGTGGACTAGTTGGCCGAGCCGTTGAGCGGTCCGGGCATGTCCGCGATCGTGTAAGCCATCACCGCCATCGTCGCGACGCAGAGTGAAAGATCGCGCGGGTCGATCTTGTCCAGCGTGTCGGATTCTGTGTGATGGATGTCGAAATAACGAGAGCCGTCGACGTCGAGATTTGCGCCCGTCACGCCCTCGCGCATGATCGGACCAATGTCCGCGCCGCCTCCACTCGCCGCGATCCGATCCGCGCCGATGCCTGCGAGCAGTTTCGCGATCTCCTGCAAGTTTGAGCGCACGAGCAGCGGCGCTGTTGCCGCCAGGCCGAGTCCTTCCGGTCGATAAATGCCCGAATCAGCCTCGATCGCGATGATGTGCTTCGCGAGTTCCGCGCGATGCGCGTCGCGATAGGCGTTGCCGCCGCGCAAGCCGTTCTCTTCGTTCGTGAAGAGCACTACCCGAATCGTGCGCCGCGGCCGCAACCCGAGCTCTTTCAACAACCTGATCGCTTCCCATGCGGCGATACAACTACCACCGTCATCGTGCGCGCCCTGGCCCACGTCCCATGAATCGTAGTGCCCGCCGATGAGCACGATCTCGTCCGGGCGCTCAGTGCCTTTCAACTCCGCGATCACGTTAGCCGACTCCGCGTCGGGCAAAAACTTTGCTTCCATCTTCAGCCGCAGGGTGATCGTGTCGCCGCGATCGTAAGTGCGCTGTAACAACTCCGCGCCTTCGATCGTGATCGCAGCGACCGGAATTTTGGGCTGCTGCGCATCGTAATTCATCGCGCCCGTGTGCGGTGTTTGCAGGCTCGTGGGCGTGATTGAACGGACCAACGCCGCGACGGCTCCATGGCGCGCGGCGCGTGAAGCACCGTGCAAACGATACTGCACGGTCGCGCCGTAGTTTGTGAACGGAGCGTTGTACACGACGATCTTTCCGCGCACTCGTTCGCCGAGGGCGTCGAGCTCGGCGAAGTTGCGGACCACCACCGCCTCGGCAGTGATTCCGGCCGCCGGCGTCGCGACACTGTTGCCCAACCCGAGCATCGACAGTTTCGTAGAAACAGGCGCGAGCATTTCCAGGCTTTCTGCGCCGCGCACCCAGTGCGGCACCATCACCTTCTCGGTGCGCACGTTGTCCAGGCCATCTTTTTTCATCTCCGCAACAGCCCAGGCGATTGCGCGCTCGAGATTTGCCGAGCCGCTCAGACGATGGCCGATGCGATCGGTCAAATAACCGAGCCTGGTCCAGGCCGTGTTGTCGGTTAGCGCTGCGCCGATAATGCGACCGGCAGGGGCGCGATAGCCGTCAATTTTGACTGTCGGCGACGGCAATACTATCGGCGTAGGCGTTGGCGAGGCGGGGGGCTGGGCCGACGGCGCCTGTTGCTGGTTCCGCACCGGGTTCTGCGGTGTGAGTGTTGCTGCGTAAACGAGTGTTGAGACGAGCGCGAAGAGTGGTAAGAAACGCACGTGACGGAAAACCCTCCTTAACGAGTTTGTAGACCAGGCTGCTCGACCCGGCGAATATTCTTGTCGGGGACGTCGTTGTCACTCCCCGACGGACCATGAACGGCTTCTCACAAAACCAGAAGAAGATCCAGGCGAAAACAATCGTTACCGGAACGATGACCAGAAAAACATTCACGAGTTGCAGGTGCGCGGGATTGATCCAGCGCCACGACTGCATGATCATCAGTTCGTGTGTCAGGTAAAGCGAATACGAGAATATGCCGAGAGTGGCAAAGATCGAGATCAACGACGGAAGTCTGAGCTGCCGTATCCAGCTCTGTTCCGCGAGCACAATGCGATTGACGACGATAAAAAACCCGACGCCCCACAGCGGATGAATCAGAAACCAGCTTACGTGGTGCAACGGCGTGTCTTTCGGAATTGCGGACAGGTAAGCAGAAATCACCGAAGCGGGAATGATTAAGAGCGTCGCAAGGCGCAAATCGCGCGACCAGTGCGGCAGTTTCACCAGTCCGAACATTGCTTCCACCGCCAGTGCTCCGAGCGCCCACGTAAACCAGTGCGCCGCCGCGGATTCGGGTACGGGAAGTCCGAAGCCCGTCTGCAGCCAGACGACGTGACTGAACACCATCCAGCCTGTGCGCGCCGCCAGGCAGACGGCGAGCGTTACGGTCCAACCCCAGCGCACGCGTATGAAGAGCATTAGGAAGTAGGCGAGGTACAGTTGCTCCTCGATCGCGAGTGTCCAGAAGATGCCGTTGATGGAATACGACGTGTGCGCGTCGAGGTTGTGCAGCATCAGCAGGTGCATGCCGACGTCGTAGATGAGGAAGTTTGTTATATCGAGACCGACGGTCCAGGCCGTGAGCAAAAGATAAAGCGCAAACGCAATCACGTACGGCGGATACAGCCGGCGAATGCGCCGTTTCCAGAACGCGCCAAACTTGATATGCGGCTCTTCACCGGCCGCACGAGCACGCGCCCATTGCAGGTGAATACAGAAACCGGAAATCACGAAGAACAGAAAGACGCTGACGTAGGCCTGCGAAAACGCGAGTTGGACCAAACGGGCCGGATAGTAGAACAGGTTGCTTGGCAGCGCCGCTTTGCTCTGATCGGTCGCGTGATAGAGGACTATTGCCAAAGCAGCCATCCCGCGCAGCGCGTCGAGGCCACGCAGGCGGGGGCTGTTGGAAGACAGAGATAAGCGGGTGGACACGTCGCTACGAGTAAAGGCGCGATCCACAGATTAAGCAGAAAGGGTCTGTGTAATCCGTGGATGGCTTTGCTTAAGCTGACACCAGTGACGGCACATCGATATTGTATTTTCTGATCTTGCTGTAGAGGCGCGGCCGATAGATGCCCAACAGATTGGCCGCTGCCTGTTTGTTGCCACCAGTGCGCTGAAGCGTGCGCTCGATCACCAGCCGCTCGATATCTTCCAGCGTCATGTTTGGTGGAACGTCCCACTGAACGTTTGCGGACGTGCCTTCGGGCACCGTGCCGTTATCGAATGGCAGATCGATCGGTTCGATCTGTTTGTCCTTCGCCAACAACACCGCCCGCTCTATCACGTTCTGCAACTCGCGCACGTTGCCCGGCCAGGTGTGGCTGAACAAACGTTGATACGCTGCCTGCGAAACGCCCGTGATCGGACGTTCATATTTTTGAGCATACATGTGCAGGAAATGCTCAGTCAAAAGTTGAATGTCTTCACTGCGCTCGCGCAGCGGCGGCACATGAATGGTGATCGTGGAGATGCGATAGAAAAGATCGTCACGCAGCAGACCATCGCGAATGGCGTCGGCCGGCGGACGATTCGTCGAACAGACGAGGCGAAAGTCGACGGCGTAAGTCTTTTCCGAACCGATCTTGCGATAGCTTCTTTCCTGCAACACACGGAGGTGTTTTGGTTGCAACTCGATCGGCATCTCGGCGATTTCGTCGAGCATCAGGGAGCCGCCGGCGGCGTGTTGGACCAGGCCTTCTTTATCAGCGTGCGCGCCGGTGAACGCGCCTTTCGTGTGACCAAACAGTTCCGACTCGATCAGCTCTTTCGGCAACGCGGCGCAGTTTACTTTGATGAACGGCTTCTTAGAGCGCAGCGACTGGTAGTGAATCGCGTTGGCGATCAACTCTTTCCCGGTGCCCGACTCACCAACGATCAGCACATTTGCGTCAGACTTCGCCACCGATTCGATCGTTTCGTAGATGGTCTGCATCGGCTTCGACGATCCGATGATGTTGAAGTACTCGGCTCGCGTTGAAAGCTGGCGCCTCATGTTTGCCGTTTCGGCAACGAGCTCGCGACGTTCGAGCGCCTTCTCAACCAATAATTGCAGCTCTTCAAAATCAAACGGTTTCTCCACGAAAAAGAACGCGCCGGCTTTCGTCGCTTCGACAGCCTTCTGCACCGATCCATAACCCGTGACGACAATCACTTCCGTCGTAGGACGCGCGTCTTTCATGTGACGCAGCACCTCGAGGCCATCCATGTCCGGCAACTGCAAATCGCAGATCGCCAGATGATGCCCACCTTGATCGAAGAGTTCGATGGCCGTTGCTCCGGTAGCTGCGGTATCTACCGAATAACCCTCCTCCACAAAATTCTGCCGCAGAGAATCCGCCATCGTTGGCTCGTCGTCCACAACAAGAATTCGCACCTCTTTGTTTTCCACCTTATTCTCCTCTCTGGATGTCGCCGCGCCTTGAGGGCCCATCAGTTTGCTCCTTCAAAAAGACAGTTATCAATGGGGGATTATTCTGAAAGCGGAAGCTGCACGACAAAACGGTCT
>DASUOZ010000775.1:0-3829 GCA_036276375.1 Pyrinomonadaceae bacterium
GATTGGGGAACAGCAAAAACGTTTTGTATACGTCCGTTGCACTGCATATTTGTTAACCAAATACGTTCGATTCCCTTCTGCGACGATGCCAATCACGACGAAAATGACTACGGAACGTCCTTCGGTTTATCCGCTGAGTGAGAGTCAGCGGGTCGAGGCGTCTTGCGCGATAGCAAGAGAGAGGTTGGAAATTGGCGACTACGAAGCGGGAGTGGCTGCGCTCGAGCCTTGGTGGACGCTTGGCAATTGGCCCTTCCATGAACATCTGACGGACAATGCTGCGGCTGAATTACTTCTGACGGCAGGAACCCTGAGTGGATGGATCGCCACGACCAAGCAAGTAAATGGAGGGCAAAAGCCGGCGGAAGCCATGCTCAGTGGAGCTATTACCTTATTCGAACGGATGGCGAAGAAATCGCGGGCTTCCGAAGCTCGGATTGAGCTCGCCTGCTGTTACTTTTGGCAGGGCCTCTTTGATCTTGCTACAGGTACTCTGCGATCTTCCCTCGACGGAATCACACATCTAGAAACTGAACTCAGATGCGTTGCACTCATTCGCTTGGCTCTCGTGGAGCACCATGCAGGCCGACTTCACGACGCGCTCGAATTACTGAATGAAGCGTTGCCTCTCATCGATTCTCAGCGGCTTTGGATCAAGGGCCGGTTTCATCTCGAGCTTGCAACCACTCTAAAAGATCTCGGAGTTGCTGAAGGACACACTCGGCACGCCAGCCGTTCACTTACACACTACGAAGCGGCTCTTAGTTCATTTGAGCAGTTGGGTAATCTGCGCTACATCGCGATTGCTGAGAACAATTTCGGATATCTGTTACTGACCCTTCAAAGATTCGAAGACGCGCAAGCCCATTTAATCCGTGCTCGCGGTCTGTTCGAGGAGTTTGGAGATCAGGTGCGACGAGCACAGGTGGACGAGACGATTGCGCAACTTCGTATTGGCTGTGAACAATACGTTTTCGCCGAGAACGCAATCAAACATGCCGTAAACACGTTGGAGGGGAGTGGGGAGGATGTGCTGCTGGCGGAGGCCCTGACCACGCAGGGCTTGATTTTGTCGCGCCTGGGACAGCGCCAGGAGGCCAAACCCATTATTGAACGCGCCAGACGCGTCGCCGAAAGGTGCGGCGACCGCGAAGGCGCCGGACGCGCGCTGCTCATACTCATCGAGGAAATGTGCGACCAACTCCCCGACGACGAACGCCGCGAAATCGGCGCCCAAGCTAACCAACTCCTCGCCAACTCTCAACAACACGCCACCCGCGAACGCCTCAGCAAGTGCCTCGACTTGATCGCCGAGGCCCACAGCCGTCACGAAGCCCAGCGCGAACAGGAAATCCACGCCCAAAAGATGGCCGCCCTTGGCGAACTCTCTTTCGGCGTAGCCCACAACGTCAATAACACTCTCACGGGCATTCTCGGCCGCGCCCAACTCATCCTGCGCAACAGCAACGACGAAGCCAAGATCAAAGCCGGTCTCGATCTAATCATCAAAAGCGCCGAAGACGGCGCCCACATTATCCGTCGCATCCAGGACTTCGCCCGCCAGCGCCCGAGCCGCGAATTCGAAACCATTTCCATCGCCGAACTGCTCAAGGACGCCTGTGAGATGACGCGGCCGCGCTGGGAGTCCCGCTCAGAATTCGCCCAGATTCGCTTCGCTCTACACGCCGATTGCCAGGCCTACGTCAAAGGCGATCCGGTGGAACTCCGCGAAGTGCTGGTCAACATGATCTACAACGCCATCGACGCCATGCCTTCCGGGGGCGAAATTCGCCTCACCACACAGGAAAATCGCGAACGCGTGGTCATCTGCGTCGGCGACAGCGGCACCGGCATGAGCCCGGAAGTGAAGCAACGCCTCTTCGATCCGTTCTTTACCACCAAAGGTAAGGCGGGCACGGGCATGGGCCTGGCGGTCAGTTTCGGTATTATTCGTCGCCACGAAGGCTCAATCGAGGTCGATAGCGAGGTCGGCCGCGGCACGACGTTCAGGATTTCACTGCCCAAAGTCTTAGCTGAAACCACTGATTCCGCGGGCGCCCCGGCTGAAGCGGGCGGCGCGAATTCTTCGGACGACAAGATTCGGGTGCTCGTGGTCGACGATGAAACTCACGTTCGCGAGGTCCTGATCGAGGCGCTTGAGGCCGAAGGTTGCGAGGTCGTTTCAGCGCCAAGCGGCGAAATCGCACTGGCGCTTTACGAGCAATATGACGGAAGGTTCGACGCCGTTTTCACCGATATCGGCATGCCCGACATGAACGGCTGGGAGCTTTGCACCGAGATCCGCGAGCGCTCGAAGACGATTCCTCTCGCCATCATCAGCGGCTGGGCCGACGCCATCAGCGTTCAGACTCGAAATGCCGTCAACGCCGACTGGGTCGTCGCAAAGCCCTTCGACATCAATAAGATCTGCCACATCGCCCAGGAAATCGCCCAGCGAAAGCTTGTGCCAATGTAGCGGCAGTAGGCCTAGTTTGACCCTGCTTCGGCGGGATCAATCGCCAAATGCAGGAAGTTGGGATGTTCAGCCGGCTTTAGCGCTGATCTCGTGGCGTTCGAGTTTCAGGTAGAGTCCGCGCCGGGTGAGGCCGAGCTCGCGGGCCGCACGTGAGATATTGCCGCCATGACGTCGCAGAGCGTCCGAGATCATGCGGCGTTCGACTTCCGCCAGGGCGACCGCCAACGTTCCACCCGGACCTTGCAGAGTTGAAGAAGACAACGAGGCGAATGAAGCGGCCGTTCCCGACGGAGTCGTCGGTGAAGACGTCCGTTTCAACTCCGGCGAAAGGTGTTCGGGTGTGATTATGGTTCCATCCTCAGCCCGCGCCACCGTCCGCTGAATCTCGTTACAGAGCTGACGCACATTGCCCGGCCAGTCGCTGACCATCAAAAGGTCCACGGCCTGCGGCGTGATCTGTATGTCTTTGCGCCCAAACTTCGCCGAGTAGTGATTGACGTAGTAGTTAACGATTGTGGGAATTTCCGAACGCCGCTCGCGCAAAGGCGGCACTCGCAACCGGATCACGTTCAGGCGGTAATAAAGATCCTCGCGAAAACGACCTTGCGCCACCATATCTTCAAGGTCCGTGTTGGTCGCCGCGATGATGCGCACATCAACTTTACTGGGGCGCTGTTCGCCAAGCGGCTGAATCTCGCCTTCCTGCAAGAATCGAAGCAGCTTCGGCTGGACGTCGAGCGGCAAGTCGCCGACTTCGTCGAGAAACAACGTGCCGCCCGCGGCGGTGCGAATCACGCCATGCGAGTCTGACACCGCGCCAGTAAAAGCGCCGCGCCGGTAGCCGAAGAGGTAGCCTTCCGACAATTCCTTCGGCACCGCCGTGCAGTTAAACGGAACGAAAACTTTCGCCCGGCGCGACGAGATCGCATGTATCGCTCGCGCGACCAGTTCCTTCCCCGTGCCCGACTCGCCGGTCACCAACACAGTCACATCCGACGAGCGGATCTTGTGAACCTCCTCCACCAACTGCGTCATCGCCGGACTCGAATGAATGAAACCGGGCATCAAACTCGTGCCCGCCAGTTCGTCCGAGTGCTCGTGATTGCCACTCTTCTGCGCACCCGCCCGCAACGCGCAAACATCCATGCCCAGCTCAACTACGCGCAACAACGGTTCAAGCGCGATGCCTTTCGGCAACGACGACCGGTTGCGCGGCGCCAGATACATCAGCGCCGGCGCTGCATTTGAAGATTTTAGCGAGACCAATTCGACGTCATGCTTCTTGCTGTAACGCTCGCGATCACGATCTTCGTCAAGGTCGTTCAGATCGACCGCAATCTTCACCGCTTCGGC
>DASUOZ010000776.1:0-2515 GCA_036276375.1 Pyrinomonadaceae bacterium
AGTCCGGCGCCGGCCAGCAGCACGACGGACAACGCCACTTCAGCGACGATCAACGCGTGTCGTAAACGAGTGTGACGCGCGCTACCCGCCGTGCCGCGCGCGTTCTCCTTCATCGCTTCCTGAACGTCAGCGCGGGAAATATGCAGCGCGGGCGCAAACCCAAAAATGAATCCGGTAAGCAACGAGACGCCGAGCGTGAAACCAAACACACGCCAATCCATGCCGATCTCGTTCAGCCGTGGAAACGTTTGTGGCAGTAGTTTTGTGATCGCGGCTACGCCGTAGTTGGAAAGGAACAGGCCGAGCAGTCCACCGGCCAACGCGAGCGTCGCGCTTTCCGTTAAGAGCTGCCGGATGACGCGCCAGCGCGAAGCGCCGAGCGCAGTGCGAATGGCCATCTCCTTGCTGCGTGAAGCGGCGCTCGCGAGCAAAAGATTCGCGACATTTGCGCAGGCAATCAGCAACACGAACATCACCGCGCCCAGGAGCAGCCACAGCATGGTCCGGGAATCACCAACCAGATGATCGTGAAGTGAGAGGACACGATTGAAGCGGCGATTGTTGGTCTCCGGATACTGCTGTCTGAGCCGGCTCGTGATCGTCTCCATCTCACCCGCGGCCTGCGCGACCGTGACGCCGGGTTTAAGTAACGCCACTGCCGAGAGATAACCGCTGCCGCGCCGCTGTGTCGGCTCGATTGTCGGATTCATTTCCGGCGCGAGTTTAAGCGGCGGCAACCAGGCTTCAGTTTTGTCCGGATACTGAAATCCGGGCGGCGCAACGCCAACGACGGTGTAACCGGCGCCGTCGAGTGTGACCGGTTTGCCGATAACGTTCGGGTCGCCGGCAAAACGGCGTCGCCAGAGTGCGTCACTCAGCACGACGACCGGTGCATGTCCCGCCTGCTCGTCGCCTGTCACAAACAGCCGGCCCTGCTGTGGTCCAACACCAAACACATCAAAAAAGTTGGCCGACGTTTGCGCCAGTTCGATGCGTTCAGCCTGGTCCGCCAGCATCAGGTTGGCATTCGTGATTCTGATTGCGGCCAGGTGCTCAAAGACGGTGTTCTGCGCGCGCCAGTCGAGGAAGTTGGGACCGGTTACCTGAATCCGTTTTCCTTGGGGATTCAGCTCCTGGATCGCGACGATGCGATCGGCGGTGCTGTACGGCAAACGCCGCAACATCACGCTGTTGACGACACTAAAGATCGCGGTGGTAGCGCCGATACCCAGCCCGAGAGTGATTACGGCGATTGCCGTGAACGCCGGCCGCTTAGCCAAACCGCGGAATGCAAAGCGAATATCTTTAAGCATGGATTCCATCACTCGTACCTCAAGGCAACTAACGGATCGACTTTCGTCGCGCGCCGCGCGGGAACGAAGCAGGCGATGAAAGCAACCGTAGTCAACAATGCCGCGACGACAACGAACGTAATCGGATCACGCGCCGTCACGCCGAAAAGCAAACTCGCCATCACGCGGGTTAATCCGTAAGCAGCCAGTAGACCCAGGACCACGCCGATTAACGTCAGCAACATTCCCTGTCCCACGACCAGCTTCAACACGTCAGCGCGTCGTGCGCCCAGCGCCATGCGAACACCGATCTCGTGAGTTCGTTGGGCCACTGAGTAGGACATGACGCCGTAGATTCCCGTCGCGGCGAGAACCATGGCCAGCGCGGCAAACAAACCGAACAACATCGTGCGATAACGCGGCTGAGCGACCGAAGAATCGACCCATTCCGCCATCGGTCTCATCGCCGAAACGGGCTGATCGGGATCGATGGCGCGCACTTCGTTCCGCAATCCGCCGGCAACGCTCAACGGATCACCCTTCGTGCGCACAACCAGATTCATGCGCCCCGATTGCCGCATCGGGAAGTACATCGCCGGCGTTGCTGGATTTCCGAGCGACTCGTGAAGAATGTCGCCTGCTATCCCGACGATCTCGTATGGTTCGCCTTTGAATCCGGTGATCAGTCGTTTACCGAGCGCGTCTTCGTTCGGAAAGGCGCTTTGGACCAGTTGCTGGCTGACGATTAAGACCTTCCCGGCTTGCCGCACTTCCTGCTCGGTGAACTGCCGTCCGCGCAGCAAAGGAATGCCCATCGCTCTGAGGTAGTTTTGATTTACACGGCGGAAATCACCGAAAGGCATTTGGTCGCGAGTAAGCGGTGGACGCCCTTCAACGACGAACGGCATGTCGTTCGCCTGGCCGCTGAGGGGCAGTTCGCTCACCATCCCCGCGGCTTCAACTCCCGGCAAGCTACTGACACGCGTCTCCAACTCCTGAAAAAAAGCCGCGGCCTTGTCGGGGCTGTCGTATTTGAACCGCGACAACTCTACGCGGGCTGTTAGTACGTTGTTGGTGTCGAACCCCGGATTTACATTTTGCAGCGCGAAGAGACTCCGAATCAGTAAACCGGCGCCAATCAACAGGACCACGGCGATCGCGCTTTCCAAAATGACCAGCGCGCTGCGCGTGCGACTGCGCAGTGCACTCTGACCTTCACCGCG
>DASUOZ010000777.1:0-4978 GCA_036276375.1 Pyrinomonadaceae bacterium
ACGTTGCCAGCTTGTCTTCAGAGCGCGCTACCAGCAAAACGTTTCTGCCACGTTTCGCTAGCCTTCGGGCAAATGCCGCACCGATTCCTGAGGAGGCGCCGGTGATGAGAGTCGTGTTCATTGACTACCCAATTGAATCAGATTCAGCTCGATGATGTCGCTGCTGCCGGATCGGATCCGATTCAGAATCGCGTCTGAGGGCGCGTTGTCCAGGTTGATGCGCGCCACCGCCGCAGCCGCGCCTTCGAAGACGATGTTCTCCATCTCCTGAACGTTGATTTGTTCTGACTTGATCGCGTCGAGCACGCCCGCAAGCACGCCGGGACGATCGACATGACGGACCACCAGCCGGTGCGTCGCCGGCGTTTGCCGTGCGAGGTTCACGACGTTTGGCACGTGGCCGGTTTCTTTGAACTGCTGCACGATACGGACGGTTTCCGCGGCGATCGCTTCCTGCGCCTGGTCCGTCGAGGCGCCGATGTGATGCGTGCCGTACAGCCCTTCCTCTTTAACGACGTCGTCCGCGAACTCGCCCACCGCACTGGTTGGCTCAGCGGCGTAAACGTCGAGACCCGCGCGAATGCCGCGCGTCTTTATCGCGTTGAGAAGCGCCTGCTGATCGACCACTTCGCCGCGCGCGGTGTTGATGAAGTAAGCGCCCTGGCGCATGGCGTTGAAGAAATCCGCGTCGATCACATTCCGCGTTTCGTTGTTAAGCGCGAGATGCACGCTCACCACGTCCGCTTCCGCGGCGACCGCTTGGGGCGACTCTTTGTGCGTGACGCCGAGCTCCGCCGCACGCAGCGGAGTCAAACTCCTGCTCCACGCGATCACCGGCATGCCAAACGCACGCGCACGAGAGATCATCTCCTGCCCAATCTTGCCGACGCCGATCAGACCGAGCGTGCGGCCGTACAAACCGCGCGCTTTGGAAAACTCTTTCTTGTTCCACGCGCCGCGACGGAGCGCCACGACGTTGTCGACGATGCGCCGGTCGAGCGCGAGGATGAGAGCAAAGGCCAGCTCGGCGACGGCGATCGAATTCTTGCCGGGACAGTTCGAAACGTAAATGCCTCGTTTGGAAGCGGCGGCAACGTCGATCGTGTTGTAGCCGGCGCCGGCGCGCACGACGAGTTTGATTGGACCAGCCGCGAGCATCGGCTCGGTCACTTTTGTACCTCTGACGACGAGCACGTCCGGCGCGACCTCCGTGATCGCGTTGGCAAGCGCATCGTCTTTCAAATCCGGTTGGAAAGAAACGTCGCAACCGAGCGCTTGCAGCCCGTCGCGGCCTGACTGTTCGAATTTATCGGCTACTAAAACTTTCATCGCTTTAAATCGTGTGAATCAAAAGTCCGTCTCTGAGTTTCGGTTCAAACCAGGTCGATTTCGGCGGCATGATCTCGTTGGCGTCCGAAACCATCAACAGCTCCGAAACGGTGGTTGGGTAAAGCGAAAACGCGACTGCAGCCTTGCCTTCGTCAACAAGGTGTTCCAGCTCTTTCGTACCGCGCAGACCGCCAACGAAATCGATGCGCTTGTCGGTGCGCACATCCTTGATGCCGAGTACAGGATCGAGCAGGCGATCCTGAAGCACACTCACGTCGAGCGCGGAAACGATGCTGGCCGGCAAAGTCGCAGCCGGCGAGAGCGTGAGTCCGTGCCATTTGCCGTCGAGGTACATGCTCCAGTGGCCGCGTTGCGGCGGCTCGGGGTTCGCGTTTTCGGTAATCGTAAACTGGTTTTTGACTGCGTCGAGAAACTGTTCCTGCGAAAGACCGTTCAAGTCCCTAACGACGCGGTTGTAGGCGAGTATCTGCACCTGTGAGTCAGGAAAGATCACGGTCAGGAAGTAGTTGTAGTCTTCACTGCCGGTGTGCGTGAAGCTCTGGTCGCGCAACTCCGCGCGCGCGCGACTCGCACTCGCCGCGCGATGATGACCGTCGGCGATGTAAAGCAGCGGTACTGAGGCGAAACTGTTGACGAGCGCTTCCGTGTCGCTCAGCCGCCAAATCGTGTGACGAACTCCGTCGCCGGCAGTGATGTCAAACAACGGTTCGCCGTTGATTGCGGCGGAGACCTGTTCGTCGATCTCGGGACGCGTGCGATACGTCAGAAACACCGGACCGGTCTGCGCGCGCAGCATCAGAATGTGACGCGTACGATCGTCTTCCTTGTCGCGCCGCGTGCGTTCGTGTTTGCGAATGATGTCGCTGTCGTATTCGTCGACGGAGCAAACAGTCACGACGCCTATCTGCGTGTGTTGGCCCATAACCAGCCGGTAGAGATAGAGGCTGGGCTCGGCCTCTTTTTCCAGGGGACAGGTCGCGATCAGTTGTTCGAAATTGTTCACCGCCTCGCGATAGACGGCGTCGCTGTAGATGTCGGTGCTCGCGGGCAGATCGATCTCCGGCCGCGACACGTGCAGAAAGCTGAGCGGATTGCCGTCTGCGAGAGCGCGTGCTTCTTCGGTGTTGACGACGTCGTAAGGAACGCTAGCCACGGCTTGAGCGCGCTCGGCCGGCGGGCGCAAAGCGCGAAAGGGACGAATAACCGCCACAGATCCTCCATTACAAACGAGGTGATTATGTAAAGGCTTATGTGGTTCAAGACTAGCCGTTTAGATGTGAAAACTCAAACGAACGTGAGGTATCATCGCCGCCAGCGCGTGAGGCTGATGCGGTCAGTAGTAAATGCCTAATCGACCAATCACAACTTTGCGAAAGACGTGCGGTTTAGGCGCACGGGCGATGCGGAAGTTTGTGTCGCGGCCCGGCGAGGCGTTGTTGTTATGCCGGATGGCGTGGTGGGTGACTGTACTTTCAGTGTCGGCGCGGTGGTTTTCACTGCCGCGGGCGCTGGCGATTGTTGCCGGAAGTAAGACGTCCGCGACGCCTGCGGATGGTCCCGCAGTTCAGGAACGTCTCGCGCGTACGATCGACCTGTTACTGTCCGCAGACGTCCTGCACTTCAAACCCATCTGCTGGAAACGCGCGGCCGTGCTGCACCGTTACCTCTCACACAACGGCATCACTACACGGATTGTTTTCGGTGTGCGTGACGACTCGAATGGTAAAGTCGACGGGCATGCCTGGCTCGAAGCAGCAGGTGAACCGATACTCGAGAGTTCACCGCCCGAGTATGTCGTCACTTACCGCTTCCCTTCAACCGAACACCCGGATCCATCGCTCGCGACTCTTTCAGTCGAGTAATTGATCCAAAACGGCTTTGCCCAAAAACTCGAAAATCGGATGGAGGTTGAACTCCGAAAGGAGTTCCGTAATTTCAGCCCAGGGGCAAGGCTGACATTTGCTAACGCCTTCGGCGTTGGTCAGCTAGCGAACGCCTTGGCGTTTCGAGTTTTTGTGCAAAGCTATCCAAAACTCCAAAACAAAAAAAGAAGAGGCCACGTTGGACCTCTTCCTTTCCTGGTCGATGAGGGTTCTCCCTATGGCAGAGCCTCCATGTTGATATAGAACTTAAAGCTTCCCGTTTGCTGAATGCCAAGCAGGAAACGTACATCCACTGAGGCGCCGTTGGCGACCGGTGTCGCCAGGGTGACTGTGCCGGCAGACATCGAGGAATTGAAGCCGCCGCCGTTTGGCTGTGACGGAGGTTGCTCGAGTGTTGTTCCGTTTACGGTCACGTTGCTCGTACCGCTACCACAAGGCGGACGGTCAACGGTTACAACAACCGCTGTGGAAGTTCTCGGTCTCAAGTCGGCGATGCCGCTTGGCGCCGGAAACGTCGTGAGATCGATCACGCGGAAACGCAAACGCGTTACGTTGCCACCGGTGTTGTTAACTACCGTTCTGCGAATGTCCAACGTGCCAAACGTTGAGTTATTAGCCGGGTCGGACGTGAAGTCGCGAACACGGTTCGGAGGTGACGCTGCACCGACACAGATATCGAGGAGATTGACCGCGAAAGACGCGTTGCGCTGGATTGGGGAACTGAGGTTCTCTGGTCCAGGTGCGCCCAGGCGTTGGCCTGCGCCGGCCGAGGTACCGTTGGTGTCAACGAAGACGAAGTCGGCGGCGTTGTTGTTGGTGTCTTTGGGGGTGTCGATTGGGCAAGCGCCAAAGGTGGTAATCGAACCACCCTTACCGCAAAGGTCGCGATAAAAGCTATAGTCAATCGAGAACGGAACCAGCGCGGGATAACCCGTGCCTTCCTTGTAAAGTGTATTTGCTTCTGAAGTTGAACCGACAGCGTCCAGACGGTTTGCGAGGGAGTAGCTGGCGCCGCCGCTGTTGTTGTTAAAGATTGCGATGCCCGCGTTGTCGGGGATGTCGGTCGTGTAGGTGGCATCGCCGGTAGCTGTGGTCCCGTTGCCTGCCGGATAGCTCGCTAAACTGTAACCAACTGAGTTGACGCACAGGAAATGCCCGCGATTCGGGATGACTGTGCCGTTCGGGAGAGAGCATCGCGTGGTACCGTCGGAGGCCGCAACACCATAGCCGCTGCCGGAGATCGCGGCAACTGTATGGTCGGCTCCACTGTTGTTGTAAATCTCGATGAACTCGTCGTTTGCGCCATTTGGACCACGGACGCGAAACTCCGAGATGATTAATTGTCCTGCCGCTACTTGCGATATGCCGAGCATCATCGCCAGCAGACCGGTGCAGACAAGGGAAGCCCTCAGTGACTTAGACATGCCTGTATTCTCCTTTGAAGGTGGCCCACGATGTTCAGTGTGGCAAAAAACCCTAGCATGGTTTTTTGAAGCCAGTCAACGAAATTAAACATCCGCCTTGCCGCCGGAACGCGGACTGTTAAGCCGATCCCAGTTGATAAAGAGCAGATACAAAGCGAGTTGGTGAGGGAAAAAGATGTTCATGATCACCAGCGTCGAGATGTGAAATATCACACCACCGCCGAGGATCAACCAACGCAGCCGCGGAAAGAACACCGCGAGCGGAAAGAAGAACTCCCACAGTAGGACCATGCCCACTAAAACCGGAAGATATTCTTTAAC
>DASUOZ010000778.1:0-4196 GCA_036276375.1 Pyrinomonadaceae bacterium
CGGCGGCGGAAGTGCAAGGTCATCCCTCGCGTGAGCTGCAACTCGTCGGCATCACCGGTACGAACGGCAAGACGACCACCGCATACCTGATTGCTTCGATTCCCGAAGCGGCCGGCGAACCGGTGGCGATGACGGGAACGGTCGAATATCGCCTGGGCCAACAACGTTTCAAGGCCGATCGTACGACGCCCGAAGCCACCGACATGCAGCGGTTGTTGCGGCAGGCGGTGGACATCGGTTGTCGCACGGCGGTGATGGAGTGTTCGTCGCAGGCGATGGATTTTCATCGTTGCGACGAGCTGGAGTACGCGGTCGCAGTCTTCACCAATCTCACCAGGGACCATCTCGATTACCACCAGACGATGGAAAACTACTGGTACGCAAAACAGCGGCTGTTCGATGGCCGGCTCGGAACGCGTCCACGCGATTCAGTAATTAACGTCGACGATCCGTACGGTGTTGAGTTGGCTGACAGACTCGAGAGTGAGGGTCTGCATGTCATTCGTTACGCGGTGAAGACACACGCGGACGTGACGGCAAATAACGCCGAATTCTCGCTGGAAGGCATGAAATTCGAGCTCCTGACCTCGGGAACTCAACGCGAGTTTCGTTCGCCGCTCGTCGGCGCGCCGCACATCTACAACACGCTGGCGGCGGTCGCGAGTGGGCTTGCGCTCGGTTACAGCCTCGACGTGATCACGGCGGCATTGGAGAACTGCCCGGGTGCGCCGGGACGTTTCGAGCGCGTGCCGCACGATGGCGATTTTTCGGTGGTGGTTGATTACGCACATAGCGACGACGCGCTGGTGAACGTGTTGCGCACGGCGCGCGAAGTCGTGAAGGGAAGGATCATCGCGGTCTTTGGTTGCGGCGGCGACCGCGATCGATCGAAGCGTGCGCCGATGGGTGAGGCGGCGGGCAGTTTGAGCGACGTCGTAATCCTGACTTCCGACAATCCTCGTACTGAAGACCCCGAACAGATCTTGTGCGACGCCGAAGAGGGGATCAAAAAAACCGGCAAGCCCTACCGCAAGATCGCCGATCGCACCGCGGCGATTCACGAGGCGATCTCGGAAGCGCGGACCGGCGATCTCGTCTTGATCGCCGGCAAAGGTCACGAGGACTATCAGATCATCGGCCGCGAAGTGTTTCACTTCGACGATAAAGAAGTCGCACGCGCGGCACTGGCCCAAAAAGGTTGATGCGATAAGTCAGCGGATTAGTCGCGTCGACGCCGAGCCAGCAGGTAATAAACCGGCAGTCCTAACAAAATGAGAAACAGTCCGATCGCTGATTTACGCGGCGAGTCGTGGACCGTCTGAATGATGAGCCAGCCTGAGACCACCATGAATATCATCGGCACTATCGGATAACCCCACGTGCGATATGGACGCTCGGCATCAGGCAGCCGCCGGCGGAAGATGAACACCGATCCCGTGACCAGCACATAAAACAACGTCAACGCGAAGATTGCGTAATCCGTGATCGTGTCAAAGGCAGCGGAGAACGCGAGCACCACGAGACATCCCAACGTACCCTGCATGAGCAGCGCCCTGACCGGCACGTGAGTGCGCGGCGAAACGTGCGACAGCGCTCTTGGCGCAAGACCGTCTTTAGCCAGCGCGTAGGGAACGCGCGCGGTTGCGAGCAGCGATGCGTGCAGCGCACCGAACGACGACGTCATCATCGCCGCCGCCATCAACGTCACCGCACCGGCGCCGAGCAGTCGTCTCACGACTTCCGCAGCGACCGATGACGATCCCGGAACGTCGGCGATCTGCGTCGGCGTGAGCACGTGGTAGTAGTTCAAGTTCACAAACAAATAAAGGGTCATTACGAGAAGACCGCCGCCGATCAACGCGAGCGGCAGATTACGCCCCGGGTTCTTTACTTCACCGGCGAGAAACGTAATGTTGTTCCAGCCGTCGTAGGCCCACAAGGCGCCGATCATCGCGGCCGCAAGTCCGGCAACGCCGCCGGTCGTGATCGCGACACCTTCGCAAGCCCCGGCATTCGTCATCGCGAGATTGCCCCAGTTACCGTCGCTGTAAAAGAAAGCGCCGAAACCGATGCCCAGAAGCAGCATGATTTTCAATCCCGTGAGCACACTCGCAACGCCACCACTCACGCGCACGGCGGCGCAGTTGATCAGCGTCGTCACGATGATGGCGCTCAACGCCACGATCTCCAGGCGACCGAAAGAGAGCTGATGACCGCCGGGCAGAGTGTATTCAAAGTAGCTGTGACGCAATACGCCGCCGAGCAGATCGTTGAGGAAGATCCCAAAGCCCACGGCAAGTGCCGCCGCTGAGGCAGTACGCGCGATCAGAAACTGCGTCCAAGCGTAAATGAAACCGAGCGGACGGCCATAAGCGTCGCGCATGATGCCGTACTCACCGGCCGCGCGCGGCATCATCGCGAGCAACTCCGCGTAGGTGAGCGCGCCGGCGAGTGAAAGCAAGCCGGCAAGAACCCAAACCAGCAGTGCTTTGCTCGGGCTGCCGACGTTGCACGTTACGACACGCGCCTTCAGAAACACTCCGGTGCCGATGATGTTGGCGACGTTGACCGAGATGGCCGCGATCAGTCCGAGACCGCGGACGAGTTGCGTGTGCTCAGTTTGCATAGTTTGGGGCCACCGATTCACGGAAGAACACGGACAGAACTTTTTTAATGATTCAACTGGTCCGTGTTCCTCCGTGTAAGTCTGTGGCTAATACCCCATGTCGTTGGCGATCAGGTCTTCGTAAGTGTCGCGTCTTCTGATCAATTCCGGTTTGCCGTCGCGACGGATCAAGACGGCCGCGGGCAGCGGCCGGCCGTTGTAGTGAAACATCTGGGCCAGCGAATAGGCGCCGCAATTCAATAACGCCAACACCTCGCCGGGGACGACGTTGTCCGGAAGTTTTCGATAGTCCGGCAGACGACCTTCGCGTTCGATGTCGAAATAGACGTCACCGGAATCGCAGAGTGGGCCGGCGACTTTGTAATCGCGCCCGTAAGGCGCGTCTGCGCGCGACGCGGAGATCAAGTGGTAGTACCACTTGTAATTGTTCATCGAGAGCATGATGTTGTAGCCCGCATCGGTGAGCAGCCAGACGTCGCCGGTTTCGGGGCGCGTCTTGATGTTGCGCACGGTCGTGAGCACGAGGCCCGCATCGGCGATGATGCTGCGGCCGGGTTCCAACAGGATCGTGACCTGGTCGAGGAGGTGTTCGGCGTTCGCGGCGCGTGCTGATTCGCGGGCGACCCGCAGCGCTTCGGTGAGCACCGCGGCGGGTTCGAGCTCCGCGCCGAGCATGTCGCGTTCGTGTTCGGGAAGATCGTCGGCCTGCGAACGATCGCGCAAGTAGTTGACGGGAATGCCGCCGCCCAGGTTGATGTGTTCGAGCGTGTGGCCGGTCTCGTTGTGAATCGTCACGAGGTGTTCCCACATGCTCTTGAAAGCTTCGGCAAACGGCTCGACGTCGGGCGTTTGTGAGCCGACGTGGATGTGGATCCCGCAAACCTTCACGAGGTCCGGATTCTGTAAGCCACGGCGAAACGCGGCCAGAACTTCCGACGACGAGATGCCGAATTTCGAGGTCAGTAGCGCGGTTTGTAAGCCGAGGTGTGAGCGCGTGCCGATCTCGGGAACGAGTCGCAACGTGACGCGCGCGGGCGGAACACTTTCACCTTGCGCCCGCAATCGTTCGACGGATTTTTCCACCAGCTCGATCTCGTAGATCGAGTCGATATTGATGGCGTAGATTCCGGCGCGCACAGCGTCGTCGATCTCGTCGTCTGACTTGCTCGTGCCGTTGAAGATGATCTGATCGGGACGAAACCCGACGCGCAGTGCTTTGAAGAGCTCACCGCCACTGTTCACCTCGACGTCGATGCCCGACTCGAGTACGGCTTTCAGGATCGCCATATTCGAGTTTGCCTTCGACGCGTAGCAGAACTTGATGGGCCGGTCGACGACGGTCGCGGCGTGTTGCAGCCGGCCGATGTTGTTGCGAATGCGACTTTCGGAAAAAACGAAAAGCGGCGAGTTGTACTCTTTGACGAGTTGCAGCGCGTCGAGGCCATCGATGGTCAGATGTCCATCGCGAACTTCGAGATAACCGGAGATGGACCAGGCAGGGCACGGCGTAGCTGTTACGGGCATAAGTTGTCAGTTAGTAAGCTTCTTAATCGTTTCGCGAATTTGTTTT
>DASUOZ010000779.1:0-8786 GCA_036276375.1 Pyrinomonadaceae bacterium
CGACTTACCTCGATAACGCGTGGCGGTGACCGTGCCAAAGCCGAGCACTTCCCGCGAGCCTGGTCCACCTTCGTCATTGTTGGTGCCGATGTTCTGCACCACCAGGAGATTTCGTCCCAACGAGCCAACGTAACCGACCTCTCCCAGCCAGTTCTGTCTAAACTCCCACTGCGCGGTCAGGTTGTACTGGTGATACATCTCATCCTTGCGATTCGGATCGTTGAAGAGAATGAGACTGTTTGAGGGTGGCGTAAGAGTCGTTCCCGGCGGTTGAACGGTGAAAGGCGCGGTCGGAATTCCGTTGTCGAAAGGATTGCGCGACTGGAAGACTGCCGGACAGTTGGCGGGAGCAGTGATCGGAGTGCAGCCATAGCTGGCGGCACCCGTACCGGGATTCGCAGTCAGGGGTTGCGCTGCGCTGATGTCAACGGCGTAGAGCAAACCATAACCGCCACGCACCACGAACGTCTTATCAGACTTGAAACCGCTGTACGCGAAACCGATGCGTGGACCAAAGTTGTTCTTGTCCGTGTTTGCAAGATCCCGTCCGCCGGGCGCGTTCTCACCGGCCATTTGAATCACACGTGTGACGGGATCGAAGTTACCCTGAAGATCGAAACGTTCTGTGGGCGCCGTGAAGATGTCGTAACGCAGTCCGAGGTTCAGCGTCAGATCGGGATTGACTTTCCAATCGTCCTGCACGAAGAACGCCATTTCCTTGCTCGACTGGAAGTATGGACCACCCGGATCGCCGCGGCCCACGAAGCCGGGCTGATAACCGAGCAGGAAATTGGCGAGTGACGAACCGGTATCGTTTGGTCCAATGCCGTTGTAGTTACCGGAGACGAAACCGCTGCCGGTCGTGCCGTACTGATAATTTCCTTTCGTACCGTTGTTGCGTCCGCCGTCGTAGTTGCTGTTCTGACGAACGCGAAAGTCGCCGCCAAACTTGAATGTCGAGCTGCCTTTGATGACCGTGAGCGCGTCGGCAAAGTGGAAGTTGTTCGAAAGGAAATAGAACGGGCCGCCGTCACCGGTGAACTCAGTGGCGCGGTCGGTTCCCGTTAGCTCATCCACGATTCCCACGAGCACGATGCCGCTGGTGTTTGGACTGATGTTGATATTTGGCGCGCCGAGTTGAGCCGAAATGGTGGGACTGAAGCCGCCCGTGCCGTTGACGCCGGTGTTAAAGATTCCGATCTGTACACGCGTGACCCCGAAGCGGGCGTCGTTAACAACAGTGGGCGAAAAGATGTGCGTGTCGCCCATCGTGAAACCTTTGGCATCGCCAAACTCGTCACCCGCCGATGGACCAGCGGGCAAATCGTTGCCGGTTGGCGACGTGCCCAGCGGGAAGAAGTTGTCGCGCGCACGCGCCGTCTCTGACTTGCTGTACCGTCCGAACAGAGTGTTGTTCTCAGTGATGCGATGGTCGATCCGGATATCGTAATTGTCGACGACGGCATGTTCTGAACGATTTGTCCCGAAATTGCGGCCGGCGCCCGGAAGATCCGGCAACGGAAACGCGTTCACGTACGCGAGTGCAAATGGAGAGAAGCCACCGCAGCTCGGGCAGTTGCGCAGATCGTTCCCGGGAATCGGCGTGCCGTTCGGCGCGAAGATCGTTCCGATCGGTGCGTTCACTGTGCCGCCGCCCGCGAGAACATATGATCTCGTAGTTCCCGGCCGCAGCAGTTCACTGAAATCGCCGACGCGCATTTTGGCCGTCGGCACCGGTACCGCCGTATTCGGATCCCCGGCGCCGCCGAAAATGGGCGTGCTATTTCGCTGTCCATTCAGCGAGAAGAAGAAGAACGAACGATTGCGGCCGTCGTAAAAGACCGGCGTGCCTTCGCCCGGTCGCGGCAGAAAGATTGGACCACCAACCGTGCCGTAGAAGTTATGCGTCACGTAGTTCGGCACCGGCGGCGAGGTTGGATCGTCAAACCTGCTGGCAGCCGCGCTCAAAAAGCGGCCCTGGTAGATCTCGCCGACAGTTCCATGAACGTCATTGCCGCCGGACTTGAACGTCGTCGAGACAATACCGCCGCCTGCGCGTCCTGACTCCGCTGAAGGAACACTCGTTTCAATCTTGAACTCCGCGATGGCGTCGGGTTGGGGATAGATCGCGATCTGCGCGAACTGTCCTTCGTTGTTGTCGACTCCGTCGAGCGTGAAGTTGTTGTTGGTCGCGCGGGCGCCATTAACGACGAGCACCGATCCGCCTGACTCACGGAAGCGAGTCGATTCGGTGTTGTTTTGCCCACCGCCACCCGCGACGAAGTTGCCACCACCGCCGAGCAGACCGAGATTCGGACGAACAACACCGGGCGATAGGCCCGCGAGCAACGTGAAGTTTCTTTGTGGCAGCGGCAGGTCGGTGACTTGCCTGCCCGTGATGAGATCGCCGCGCACGCTCGTCTCGCTTTCGACCAACGGGGCCGCGTCTGCGGTGACGGTCACAGACGACGTCGAAGCGCTGAGCTCGCTGAACTTCACATCGAGCGGCAAGCGCGCGTTGGTTTCCACTTGCAGGGCCTGAAACGTGGCGGGCTGAAAACCTGGCGCCTCGACGGTCACGTTGTACTGGCCCGGCTCGAGGTTTGTAACTGTGAACGTGCCTTCGTCGTTTGTGTCAGTCTCGCGCA
Source organism: Pyrinomonadaceae bacterium (assembly GCA_036276375.1). Lineage (GTDB taxonomy): Bacteria > Acidobacteriota > Blastocatellia > Pyrinomonadales > Pyrinomonadaceae > PSRF01. The sequence continues at coordinate 2,649 of DASUOZ010000779.1, forward strand.
CCTCCCCGGTTTTTACGCTCGTGACTTTGATTTTGGCGTTGGCGACGAGGGCCTCGTTCAGGTCTCTGACCGTCCCGACGATCGAGCCTTTATTACTTTGCGCGAAGGCGGAAATACCGGTTGTTAGCAGCAACAGTGCAAACAGGAGGAGGTGGGAGGTGGCGAGTGACTTTCGCATAAATAGGTCCTTCGTAATAGGTAGACAGATTGTAGAACTGGAAAAACCTAGATAGTTTGTTGTCAGAACGAACGAAGTTTTTAATACAGAATTTATAGGCTGTCAATAATTTTTTTGGAGAAATTTTCAGGCGGCGAAGGCGGCCGCGAATTTACTCGCCAGAACGAGGCTCAGGGCCCCACGCAGGGTAGGAGTGTCACCGAGAGTTGAAGGCAGGATTCGGGCTGACGGGAGCCCGCGCCGCACGCTGTGCTCGATGGCTTCGGTGAGTGCGCTCTCAATCAAATCCCACGCGCGCGCGATCTCACCACCGACCACCACAGCTTCCGGACTGAAACCGATAATTAGATTTGAAATGCCGACGCCGAGATACCGCGCCGTCTCCACCAGGGCGGCTTTCGCGTTCTCTTCACCACTCAGCGCGCGGTCAACGACCTCTCTAAAAGTGATGGGAGTCTTGTTCGGAACATGCGCCAACTTCCGGTAACGCGCAATCGCCGCGCGCTCCGAAGAAAACGCTTCCCAACAATCATCACTGCCACACGAACAAGGCACCGGCGCGTGTTCGCCGATCACCATGTGGCCGAACTCACCGGCTGCGCCGCGCTGGCCGCGATAGACCTGACCGTCGAAAATGATTCCGGTTCCGACGCCTTCCGCCACCAGCACCATGATGAAGTCTCTCGCGTCGTTAACTTCGGGACGCCCGAACCAGAGTTCCGCCAGCGCCATGGCATTCGCGTCGTTATCGATCACCACCGGCAGCCCGACCGCACTCGCAATTTCATCCGAGACAGGAAGATCGCGCCACGGAAAATAAGGAACGTAGAGCGCGGTTCCGGTCGAAGGGTCGACCAAACCGGGAAGACTCACGCCGACGCCCTCGATCGATCCGCCGTAGCGCGCGTTGAAGTCGCGCACGGCGCTGATTACGCGGCTGAGTGTTTTATCCGGATCGGTAAGAAAGTCCTGCTGATCAATCACCCGGCCGGCAAGATCGCTGCTCGCGATCGTCGTACACGTCGGCGTAATCGAAACGCCGACAGCGATTGGACCGACCGCACGCAGCTTCAACAACGTCGGCCGGCGTCCACCAGTCGACTCGCCTTCACCAACTTCCTCAACCAGACCCTCGCGTGTGAGATCTTCGACGATCGCGGAGATAGTCGATCGCTGGAGCGCGGTTTCCCGCGCGATCTCCGCACGCGAAATGGGTTCGCGTTCGCGAACGTAGTTCAAAACGATCTGCCGATTGATGTCGCGGATCGTGTTGAGGCGAGCTGCCTGCGCTTTTCTCAGATCGAGTCGTCGCATCGGGGAAGATGAGAACTTATCACAGTGGAACGAGAATCCCGAATTATTGTTCGGCGCTTTGGCCTGCGGCCGAGCGTTGCGTGATGGTGATCACTTTATCAACCGTGCCGGCGTCGACAGTTTCGGTGCTGCCGTCGGGCCACTGGATTTCAAGTTTATCGACCTTCGTTGCCGCACCCAAACCGAAATGCACCGTCAGGTCGTTTTGTGAACAGTAGATCGCGCCGCTAAAGACATCCTGCCGTTGCCTGATCTTCCCTGTCGTTACGTACACAACGCTGCCGATCGCATCACGCGGCGCCTTTGCGATCAGTTTCAAACGCAACCAGTGTCCGCTCGATGCGCCAACGTTGCGCAACACGGTCGGCTTGCCGTCGAGATTATTCATCACCAGGTCGAGACGCCCGTCGCCATCGAGATCCCCGACAGCCAGACCGCGCCCGGGCCACGCGTTCGCCAGCGCACTCTTCGGCGGCGCGCCAATACGCTCAAACTTGCCCTTCACGTTGCGAAACAGCAACGCCTGTTGCGCATAACTTGTGCCCCACTGATGCGCATCAACCGCCGGATAAACGTGGCCGTTGACGACAAACAGGTCCTGCCAGCCATCGTTGTCGTAGTCGAGAAAACTCGTGCCCCAACCGAGAAACGGAATTGAAACTTCGCCGAGTCCGGTCTGGAAGGTCACGTCGGTGAAGTTTGCGTCGCCGTCGTTGTGATAGAGCGTGTTTGAGTCGTCTGAGAAGTTGGTGATGTGAAAATCGACGCGGCCGTCGTTGTCGTAATCGCCCACGCCGAGGCCCATGCCCGCTTGCTCGCGCCCGTTTTCATTGACGGCCACGCCCGACGGGTAACCGGCCTCTTCAAACGTGCCGTCGCCCTTATTGATGTAGAGCTGATTCGGAGTGGAGTCGTTGACGACGAGCAGATCGAGCAGCTTGTCGTCGTTCACGTGCACAAACACTGTCGAGAAACCATAAAACTTTTCCGGGTCTGACACGCCCGCCTTGACACTGACATCTGCAAACGTGCCGTCGGGTTTCTGTTGATAAAGCGTGTCGCCGTCACCTGTCAGACCACGTGGTCCACACATCACGGGCACACTGCGAAACTGACAGAAGTTTTGCGTAGCGCCGCCCGTCGCGGAAGGACTCGGCGGCAAATTATCAAGATCGATCTGCACGTATCCCGGCACAAACAAATCCAGGCGCCCGTCGCCGTCGTAATCGCCCCAACTCGCGCCGGTGCTCCAACCGCGCCGCGCGACGTTCAGCTTCTCCGCGACGTCCGTGAACGTGCCGTTGCCGTTGTTGCGATAAAGACGCGAGACGCCGAAGTTACCGACGTAGATGTCGGCGTTGCCGTCGTTGTCGTAATCGCCGGCGGCGACGCCGAAGCCCCAACGTTCATTGGCGACGCCGGCCTTTTCCGTCACGTCTTCAAACTTCCAGTTGCCGAGGTTGCGATAGAGCGCGGCGCGCGGCGGTTTTTCCTTACCTTGAAGCGCCGCAATCGTCGAACCGTTGAGCAGATAAATATCGGGACGTCCGTCGTTGTCGTAGTCGAAGATCGCCACGCCACCGGACGGTGTATCCAGGATGTAGTCCTTTGCGGCGCCTCCCGAACGATGGCGAAAGTTCGCGAGCGCAGTTTTGTCGGTTAAATCTTCAAAAACAACGGGCGCGTTTGGATCGGTAATGCCTGTGGTTCTGCGCGATGTGTACGTTGCGGGCGTGCCGGTTGAGGCCCCGCCCATCGGCTGCTGGGAATCAGCTTTTTTCGGCGGTGTTTGAGCCGAAAGTAACGACGTAGAGATCAATATCGCCACCAGACCAAGCGGCGATCGTAATTTCTGAAAAACGGATTTCACACGGATCTACTTCGGACGAACTTCGTTCCGGTCTACTTCGCGCCGATTACGACGTAGTCGCGTCCGGCGTAGAGACGCACGTTTGCTCCGTCCATCGTCATTGTCAACGGTCGCGGCCGTCGCAACGCTTTATCGTTCGTGGTGGAGACAGTGATTATCTGGTTGCCGCCGAGGTCCAGAATGTTCAGCTTGCCATCGTTAGTAAACCCAAACCCGTAAGCGCCCGTCGCCAGCGTCTCGCCGCCGACAGTGATGCTCGAGTCAGTGATGAAGAAACCCTGGTAGCGAGCTCTGATCTCGGCGGAGTAACCGGACGTGTCGACCATGCCGGCGATCACGTAGCGGTTGTTGCCGAAACGCGCGGCGGCTGAGTTGCGCACTTGCGTCGGGGCACTCTGGCCCTGGAAGTAAAACGACGTCGGCACGACGCGAGTCAGTTCCGCGCCGGCTAACACAGTGCCGCCGTCTTGCGCCGAAACCGGCAGCGCGAACGAAGCGCACACAACTAACGCTAATGCGGCGATAAATATTTTTTGTTGGGGTCGTTTTTGTTGGGGTCTCATGGCGCACACAATACCGCGCCTGTTGAAGAACGACAAGCAGCCTGTTAATTTGGAGACCATGCGTATTGGCGTGTTGACGGGAGGCGGCGATGCTCCCGGTTTGAATCCCGCAATCAAGGGTCTGGTCTATCGCGGCTCAGAACTCGGCCTACAAGTTATCGGTCTTCTCGATGGATGGCGCAGTTTGCTAAATCCGCCGCCTGAAGTGCTGCCACTCGATCGACAGGCCGTGCGTCGCTGGGATCGCGATGGCGGCACTAATCTCGGCTCTTCGCGAACGAATCCGTTTAAGCAGGTGACCGAGGACGGTGAAACACACGATCGATCAGACGAAGTCGTTGAAAACATCGAACGGCTGGGGCTCGACGCCCTCGTCGTTTGTGGCGGCGAAGACACGATGGGAGTCGGCGCGAAGCTGGCCCATCGTGGCGTGAACATCGTCGGCCTACCGAAAACGATCGACAAGGATCTCGCCGGCACCGATTACACGCTCGGCTTCGACACTGCACTACGCAACGTGTCGGAAATTATCGAACGCTCGCGCACGCCCGCGGGATCGCACGGTTGGGTGCAGATCGTTGAGGTGATGGGCCGGAATGCCGGACATCTCGCTTTGTGGTCGGGCGTTGCGGGCCAGTCACACCTGATTTTGATACCGGAACATCCGTTTCGTTACGAGCGCGTGTTTCAGTTACTGCGGGATCGTTTGGGTGAGTCGGATCTGAGTCGCGGGCCTTCGCGGCGGCCGCGTTACTCGGTGATCGTGGTGGCGGAAGGCGCGCGCGCGGAAGACGGCGAGATGGTCACGCTTGACGATCGGCACGATGCTTTCGGACACGTCCGTCTCGGCGGAATTGGTGAGGTGCTGGCGCGAAAGATCGCCAGTGAAACGCATTATGAAGCACGTGCGGTGATCCTCGGACACCCGCAACGCGGTGGGCCGCCCAGTCCGATCGATCGCATCATGGGGATGTTGTTTGGCGCGCGGGCCGCTGAAGCGGTGGCGGAAAAGAATTTTGGCAAGATGGTGTCGGCGCGCGGCGTCGCGCCGGCCTGCGATCTCTCGCTCGTCGACATCTCAACGGTGCTCGGTACGATCAACCTGGTGGACGTCGATCGTTATTACGACAAAGAGCGCTACCACCTCAAAGGCATCGGTATGTGAAGGCCATCCACAGATTACGAAAAAAACGGTTTACAAAAAATCTGCGTAATCTGTGGATGGTCTAGCTCGTGTGGGGGCTGAAGGGGTTGCCTTCCGAGCTCAAACGGCGGTGAACACGGGCCACCAACTCGGGAATCGTCGGATCGTCACTCGACTTCGGAACGATCTTCGGATTCGGAGCGATCACCGGGCGGATCATCTTCTGCTGCAACTGCTCGCGCGCGTCCATCATCCAGCCAAAGCCACGAAAGATGTACGTCAACAACGTTCGATCCGGTTCTTCAATTCCCAGTGCTTCCTGCACACACCACGCGCCAAAATCCGTGTTAGCCGTCAGGCGTAACGGCGGCTCGTGCTCTCGTTGCGGCTTCAACACACCATTAACAAAAGCAGTCTGATAAATAAGACGCGCGATCGCGAGCCGGTCCTGTTGCGCTTGCGTCAGCGTCAACTCGCCCGCATCGATCGCGTCGAATACCGGCGCGATGTAGATCGCGGGCCGCGGATCCTGTTGCACCTGATTACCACGACCGGCCGCCGAGATTTCCGGATGGCCAAACGTCGGCAACCCGCCAGTCAACACCTTCTCGCGAATTCGCTTCGCGCGCTCGTCAGCACCTAACGGTTCGAGTTCCTGAACAAAGTCAGACATGTCGTGAATCGCGCCGAAGTGCCGCGCACCATCCAGCGCCATCTGCGACGCGGTAAAGAAATCAGACACGGACATCGTATGCAGCGTCGCCATGTATCGCGCGACCATGTTTGAGCCGGCCGAGCCGTGGTGAATCTGAATCGTACCCATACGTTCGAGGATCAAGCTCTCGTGATCGCTCGCGTGCCGGCCGAGAATCAAGCTGTACGAAACCTGAAACGCATTTCTTCCGCGCGCCACTTCCGCGCCGATAAAATCGTTGGTCGCCGCCGCGAGCTCTGCCTCGCCTAATTGCGTGTTCCCTGCCAGCAGAAAGTTCATGTACGCCGACACACCGCCCACTGCCACGTTGTCTATGTGACACGCGATCATGTCCGTCAACAACTGACCCGCGTC
>DASUOZ010000780.1:0-2298 GCA_036276375.1 Pyrinomonadaceae bacterium
GTTACTTTGAAACCAACGCCACCGAGATCACTGACGAACACATTCGCATCTGTTCAATCCCCGCCACTCCATTTGCCGAACACGAACGCGCCGAATATCTGGCCCAACGGTTTCGCGAGCTCGGACTCAGCGACGTGTCGATCGATGAAGAGGGCAACTGCATCGGACTCTACTACGGGCGTTCTTCGTCGCCGTTGATCGTTGTCAGTGCGCACCTCGATACGGTTTTTCCAGCGGGCACTGATTTCACTGTGCGTCGTGAGCGACAGCGTTTGCTGGCGCCCGGCATCGCTGACGACGGTTGCGGACTGATCGCCTTGGTTGCGATCCTTCAGGCAATGCGCGCGGCGCGGATCCAGACGGAAGGTTCGATTCTGTTTGTCGGTACCGTCGGCGAAGAAGGCGAGGGAAACTTGCGTGGCGTGCGTCATCTACTGACGCGTGGGTACTGGTCCAAACGAAAGATCGACGCGTTCCTGAGTTTTGATGGTCCAGGCGTGGATCGAATCACGAATCGGGCGCTCGGGTCGCGACGCTATCGCGTTGAATTCAACGGACAGGGCGGACATTCCTGGGGCGACTTCGGTGTACCCAATCCCGTTCACGCACTCGGTCGCGCGATCTCGAGACTCGCCGCGTATCCAGTGCCGAAAGATCCCCGCACGACTTTCAACGTCGGCAGTGTTACCGGTGGGACGAGCGTCAACGCGATTCCCGAAAATGCCGCGATGGAAGTGGATCTTCGTTCAGCCGGAGATGCCGAACTCAAACGACTAGACGCATTTTTCCGGCGCGCGATGAAAGACGCGGCTGAAGACGAGAACGCCAGGCGCAGGCCCGGTGACGCTCCGCTGAAGTTTCGGATGGAATTGATTGGGGAAAGACCGTCAGGCGAAACACCGGCCGATTCAGCGCTGGTCAAGCTCGCGATCGAAAGTACGCGACTGTTGGGAGTCGAGCCACGGCTCGATCAGTCGTCGACGGATTCTAATCTGCCGATCTCGCTGGGCATTCCGGCAGTCACACTCGGAGCGGGAGGAACTTCGGGCTTCTCACACACTCTCGCCGAATGGTACGAACCACGCGACCGCGACAAAGGCTTGAAGCGTGGGTTGCTCCTGATCCTCGCTCTCGCTAATTAGTCTTTGCCACAGACGAACACGGACTGCACTGACAAACCAGTCTGCAGTCCGTGTCAGTTTTCGTGTTAGTCCGTGGCTAATTGATCGGAATCGAAATCGTTGCCGAGCCGCCCTTGCCTGCGGGAAAACGCTTTTGTCTCGCGATTCGCAGCGCGTTGGCATCGCCACCGGAAGCCTGTGTCACTCTTCCTGATTCGTCGTAAGTGACCGTGACTACCACTCGCTTCGCACCCGGCTTGGCTGTGTCTGCGGCAGGCGCGGTAGCAGCCGTATTGGTCTCAGCGGCTTTCGCTTCACGCGCGCGACGTTCTTTTTCTCGCTGACGTCTCGCTGCTTCAGCCGGATCTTCGGTGGCCGGCGCACTCTCTGCCGGAACTGGTTGCGGCTGTGCGGGTGTTTCCGTCTGTGCCGTCTGCGGTTGAGCTGGTTCACTCGCAGTCTCAGTCGCCACCGGTGCTTTCTTCGTGCTGTACCAACCCGCCGGAACACCAATCACCGCGACGCTCGCCAGCACCGCTACGACGGCCGCGCCAATGAACAACGGTTTACGACGATTGAGCGACTCTTTACTCATCGCGAGAAACGCGGGGGCAAACGACCGCTCGACTTCTTCATTCGTCTCAGACTTGTTCGCTGTCGGTTGCAGTTCGTCAGGCTCGTAAACGTATTCGGGAGGAAACGCCACGCCCGGAGCAATGCTCTCGTCCAACCGGCGCAGACCTTCCAACACAACCTGCGTCCACGGTTGATTGATGGTCCGATTGCCAGGTTGGGCATCAACCTGAAATTCAAACTCCGCATTCGGCAGCGTCAGCGCGTAGTAAACGGCGTCGATCCCGTGCAGCACTCCAATGCGCGCGTCAACAACCGAACCCGATTGCAGGTAGAAAAAACCTGCGCCCTGCGGATACAAAACTTTCAGGCGTCCGCTCTTGCGCTGATTGCAGAAAAACTCAATTAACTCCGAGAGTGAAAGATCGCTGAGGTGTCCAGTTAGTGCCATGAGAACTAGTCCCTTCTAGAAGAAGACAAATCAAAGGTTGGAAACGAGGGGGAGAGGGCGCGCCAGACGTCTCCGGCGCGCCACCGAAAAGGCAGGCTTAGTTAACCAGCGCAAACTTGTAATTGATCACGCCGGAAACCTTCACGGGTTGGC
>DASUOZ010000781.1:0-8551 GCA_036276375.1 Pyrinomonadaceae bacterium
AAGCCACAGTCTACGCCAACAAAAGCACAAAGTTCAAAAATGGCGCCGCTCGCGACTTGAAAGACGAAAATGCGTGGACGATTACGATTGGTAGAAAACGCAGAGGCCGGCAGAAACGAAAAGCAGGTGACTCGTTAAAGCCACCTGCTCCGTCTCCAAGCGCCTAACCAACCTACAACTTACTTCGTCTCTTCCAACTGTTTCTTGATCAATAACTCCGCCAGATCCGGAACCACTTCCCACGCAATCTCGCGGATCACTTTGTCAGACATCAACTCCACCGCACGACGCGCGATGGCGTCGATCATTTCCGGCGAAAGCTCGCCCACCGCCAGTGAGGCCGACGCTGACTGAACCGCTGCGGGCACAGACTCAGCCTTCGGCTCAGGTTCAGGTTCGGCTGCCAGGGTCACTTCCTGCGTGTCGGCGAATGAATCGTGAATCTCTGGTTGATAAGCCGGCGCTTCCGTCACTTGCGGTTCGACGAAAGCACGAGCAGGAGCAGATTCGTAAGGAGGTGCAGCGTCGTAAACCGGTGTTGCTTCGTAAGCGGAGGCCGGTTCGTATGAACGCGCTGGTTCATACGCGGGAGCCGGTTCGTACGCCACTGCCGCTTCACTCACGTCGTCGTCCAACTCCAGCACAAAATCATCGTCCGCGGCGCTAACCGCTTCAACCTCGCCAAGGTCCAACAGCACGTCTGACTGATCGGCGTGAGCATTTAGATCGGTGAGTTCGGTCCTGCCAGTTTCCATGATCTCCTCGCCCGGTTGTTCCACCTGTGCCTGAAGTTCAGTCAATTGCTCTTCGTCGAGACGCAGCGTGTCTGCGGTCGTGACTTCCAGTTCATGGGTGTCCATACGTTCTTCTTCCGCGGTGGGTGTTTCGGTGTGCGGAAGTTCCAGCGTGGGACTCTCTCGCTCAGCCGACGGGCTGCTCACGAGGGCGCCCACTCGGTCGATCAGTCGTCGCATGGATTGAAATGGTTTAGTCAAGATATCGTCCGCGCCAACTCTGCGCGCCTCCGCTTCGTCGAACGGCTCAAACGAGCCAACGAGCAGCACCACGGGAATGTGTTTGAACTGCTCGTTTGTTTTGACGTATTCGCAAACCTCGTAACCGTTAGGTGAGGGCATGAAAACGTCTGCCAGCACTACATCGGGCTTGGTTTCCAGCAGTCGATTGATGGCTTCCTGGCCGCTGCTGACACTCACGACCTGCACGCCTTCGTCGGCGAACGTAAGGTCGATGACTTTCTGAATGGTAGCCGAATCGTCGGCAAGTAGGAGTTTGCGACCAGCTAGCAAAGCCTATCCCTTTAGCTGAATTGCACCATCGGCGGGGCCTTGTGCATGTGCACGGATGGCGCGGGCATGTTCTTCGAAGTGGGCCCTTTTGGACAGGGCCCGGTATGAAACCTAACACCCACGGTAAGTGGCAGTCAAGAGTTTAGTTTGGCGGGGCTTTAAAGCGCGCCGGAGACCGTAACGTCGTCGCCGGTTTGCGGTTTGCCGTCGGCTCCGAGGGAGCGGAGCGAAAAGTGGTCCGGCGCGCCGTCGTATTGATAGGGACGGTGCCATGGGTCCAGACGAATCACGCGCTTGAGGTAGCGGGGATTCAAGTGATCGATCAGCACCGACTGTTTGTCCGACACGACAAACGAACCGCGCTCCCGGCGGAAGTCGTTTAAGGCCGCTGCAATTGTGTTGAGATCCGACTCCGCGGCCGCACGCTTCGCTTCATTCAACGCACTCGCCAGCGTATCGATCCTGGCCCACTCACGATTCCCGCTCTTAAACTCCGATACCTGCCACCCGCGCGCGCCGCGCGCAAAACGAAAGTCGACCTGGACCAACGCTTCGATCAACGCCGATGACTCAGACCCAAATGGCAACTCCAGTGAAGACAAGTCTCTGATGCGCGCCTGATCCGACGGCAACGTGACACCCAACAACTCCGCCACCAGACAACGCGCGCGCTTCACGTTCATCTCTGTCGACGCACTGCCTACAAACTGCGACGGCGCATCGCAGCCGCCCTCCGGCAACTTTACACCGAGCGCCTGCGCGAACAGTTCGAGTTGTTCCCAACTTTCCGGACCGGTGCGGATCTCGCTCAAACGCCAACGTCCATCGACCTGCCGCGCGCGAAACACTGCTTGTATTTCGACGGATGCTTCGGCAGTGCCTTCAGTGCCGTTGTTGACACGCTGGACGCGGACGGCGCTGCTGGGCAACGAAGCGCCGAGCATCGTTTGGATCGCTTTGCGGGCGTCTTTTTGGGAGAGATCAGCGCGAACGTTCGCTGGCGTGAGTGCCCAAAGGAAAACCAATAAAAGAAAAACTCTGACACGCCGTGCAGCAAAGAATCTCACGCTCGTTGGAGGAAGGAATGTCATTGGTCTGCCGGCTGCTTACCAATCAACATCTGCAACATGATCTGCAATTGCGCGGTCGTAAACGGCTTCGGCAGGAACACGATCGCGCCCGCGGAAAAACTGTCTGACGACAACTTCGGATCCTGCTCCGCCGTCATCATCATCACCGGAATCGTCCGCAGCCGCTCCTCCGCCTTCATGAAGCGTACGAGCTCAGTACCGGAGATGTGAGGCATCACGACGTCAAGAATCGCGGCCGTAAAGTTTGGATCCGACTGTAATGTCTTGTAAGCCTCGCGCCCGTCGCGCGCGGTCACGACGGTGAAGTTCTCCTTCTCGAGAATCGTGGCAATGAGCCGCAAAATCGCGGGATCGTCATCGGCAACCAACATCCGACCCCGGCTCCCGACTTCGGTATTCACTTCGTTGTGATCATTCATGTAAGGTAAGTCTCCCACACTGTTTTCAAACTTCCATCGGACGACAACTCTCGCCGGCTTTCGTCGAAAGCTCAGCGGCAAGCTTTATAGCGGCCACCATGCTCGAGTGTTCCGCGAGTCCTTTGCCGGCGATATCAAAAGCAGTGCCGTGGTCCACCGAAGTGCGAATGAAAGGCAGGCCCAACGTGACATTCACCGCTTCGCCAAATGACAAACACTTCACCGGGATCATCGCCTGATCGTGATAGCAGGCAATCACTCCGTCGAACTCGCCCCGCGAGGCGCGCAGGAAAACTGTATCAGCCGAGAAGGGTCCCTGCACATTAATATCGTCACGCCGGCACGCATCGATCGCCGGAATGATCTCCGAAGCCTCCTCGACTCCAAACAGTCCGCCCTCAGCGCCGTGCGGGTTCAGCGCCGCCACCGCGATGCGCGGCTTCTCGATTCCCCAACGTTGTAATTCGCGATTTGTTAAGTTGATCCGGCTAACAATGCGATCGCGTTCCACGAGTCTGATCGCTTCCGCGAGCGGCACATGCGTCGACAACAACACGATACGCAGATTACCGGCGACAAACGCCATCGCGTACTCTTCGGCGCCGGTGAGGTGTGCGAAGAACTCCGTGTGCCCGGGGAAACTGTAACCGCCGAGAAACAACGCGCGCTTATTGATCGGCGCGGTCGCCACCGCGTCGATGCTGCCCGCGGCGCACAACTCCACGGCCGCCTCGATGTAACCACCAGCAGCTTTGCCCGCCGCACCCGACTCGATTCCGGGTTCGATGAAGCCAGTGATGTTATCGAGGTGGTAGATGACGGGCTCCGAGTGTTCCGGGAACGGTTCCTCCGCTCGCACAATGTCGTAGCCTGACTGGAGATCGAGGGTGCGCGCGGTGTGGGCGAGTAATTGCGCGTCACCAATTATTACGGGAATGCAGGCCCGTCTGATTTCTTCTTCAGCGACAGCTTTGAGGACGACCTCAGGCCCAATCCCGGCGGGGTCCCCCATGGTGATGCCGATGCGCGGCAACACTCGCCTGGGTCGAGGTCCCGGGTTAGCTGAGCTTTGATCTGAGTGTCGCATTGCTTGCGGCGACGGCGCTGTTGTCCAGGGACGAAATATCAGGGGCGAGGGCTGAACAACTCCTTAGGCGCTGGCATTTTCAACGCGCTCGTCGGCCTTGTAGATATACTTGATGTTCCGTTTGAGCACCAGTAGATTCGGCGCACCCTTGCGATTGACCTTCAATGCGCCACGATCGTACCACTCGATCGTGCCTTCGATCTCTTCACCATCAAGGAGAACGATCACCATGGGAGTGTGTGCATCGATCTGTTTCTTGTAATAGAAGATCTCGGCATTAGTTTCGCTGGGAGGTGGAACTCTCTTTTTTACCTGGACCGGGGCGTGTTGCTGAGCAGCGCGTGCCTGACTGGCGCTACCACCGCTATCGCTTGAGGCGCGGGAACTCCCATTCGAACGCTCTCTGGGCTGCGGAACTTCTCGGGCTTTGCCTTTCACTTCCGCGAGTGTAGTTCTGATGAGTTTACGATTCACGTGATTATTACCTCCAAAAATCTATGACGGGCCGTTTCCACCCGTCGCAAGCCATTTATGCGTAGACACAGGGATTCGATTAAAACTCTCGCAGGGTGCGGCCCATCCGAGGAGAGGAACGAACATTTACCCGTAATGGAAATTTCCTGCAAGGAATGGCGACATGCTACACAACCGGAGAAGAAAAAGCAAAGGAGAAAACTTCTTTATTTTGCTATTTTTACTGCAAGAAATGATGCATCCGTGTTATCCGTGTTCCACTGCTCCAATACAGCGAACACGGAAACACGCGACAGTGACGACGCCATTGCTCTTAGTCGGCCTTCTTGCGGATGAACGTGGGAACGTCGAGATCGTCAACGCGTGAGTTTGCCATCATCGGACGCGGCAGGTCGTCAGCCGGACGCGGAACGTAACGTGGCGGCGCCGCCGGCATCACCGTCGTCGCAGACGCGGAACCGAGCGACGCCGATTCCTTGTCGAAGCCGGTCGCAATCACAGTGATCTTCATCTCGTCCGTAAGGGTTTCGTCAATCACGGCGCCGAAGATGATGTTTGCGTCGTCATCCGCAGACTCGCGAATGATCGACGACGCGGCGTTCACTTCAAACAGCGTCAGGTCGGATCCGCCCGTGATGTTGATCAAAACGCCTTTGGCGCCCTGAATCGTCGCCTCCTCCAGCAACGGCGACGAGATCGCCTGCTGCGTCGCTTCAATCGCGCGGTTCTCTCCAGTCGCACGCCCGGCGCCCATCAGCGCCATGCCCATGCCCTGCATGATCGACTTCACGTCGGCGAAGTCGAGATTGATCAAACCGGGAACGGTGATCAGATCGCTGATGCCCTGCACGGCCTGACGCAAAACGTCGTCGGCGACGCGGAACGAGTCGGCCAGCGAAACTCCCCGGTCGACGGTGTGCAACAAACGCTCGTTGGGGATCGTGATCACGGTGTCGACGCACTCGCGCAACTCGCGCAATCCCTGATCCGCCTGCTGCATCCGCCGGCGTCCTTCGAAATGAAACGGCTTCGTCACTACCGCGACGGTCAACGCGTCGAGCTCAGTAGCGAGTGAAGCGACGATGGGCGCGGCGCCCGTCCCGGTGCCACCACCAAGACCCGTCGTCACGAAAACCATGTCAGCGCCTTCGAGCACTTCGATGATCTTGTCAGTATCTTCAAGTGCCGCTTCGCGACCGACGCCGGGATCCGCGCCCGCGCCGAGTCCTTTCGTTAACCTGCTGCCGAGTTGAATCTTGATTGGCGCGCGCGAACGTTTCAGCGCCTGTAGGTCTGTGTTGGCAACGAGAAACTCGATTCCCTCGATGCCCGCTTCGATCATGCGATTGACGGCGTTGCTCCCGCCACCGCCGATGCCGATCACTTTTATCCGCGCTCCGGTGAGTGGCGGATCGTCATCAATGAAAATATTAATGCCGGTTCCGGGTTGACGAGTGTCCGGTGTCATAGTTATGTCCTCTCTCCCAAAACGGGATGGCTTCCAAGGCCGCTTTCTTCTATGTTGGGCTGCTGGCGCCATCGGCATCGATATCTTGCGGACAATATCTTGTGCAACCGGGGCGCAAGCATACAACAACTTGTCAGAAAATACTACCGAAACGATTTTTAAATCGTGATACGAAGTGCGTCAGCTTGCCTGTAGATCCGCGTCGACTAACGCCGGTGCGAATCTCTGCTGCTTGAGTGCGATAGGCGAGTAACGCAAGACCGGCAGCCGCGGCCCAGGCGGGACTTTGAATGTCTTCAATCAACCCGCCAAAGCGATCTCGTTCGGGATATCCAAGCCTTACGGGCGCGTCAAACACCTGCTCGGCGATCTCAGTCATGCCGTTGAGCAATGCGCCGCCGCCGGTGAGCACAACGCCACTCGAGAGTTGTCGTTCCCAACCCGCGTCTTTGATCTCATCGGCCACGTGCATCAACACTTCTTCAGCGCGCGGCTGAAGGATGTCGCAAAGGATCTGTCGGGAGAGCTGGCGGGGTGGACGCCCACCGACTGAAGGCACATCGACCAGTTCGCCTCGCTCCATCTCGCTGAGCGAACTACTGCAAGCGCAACCGACCGTGCGTTTGATCTTCTCCGCTTCCGGAATCGGCGTGCGCAGACCGAAAGCAATGTCGTTGGTGAAGTGCGAGCCGCCGAGTGGAAAAACAGCGGTGTGCTGCACCGCCCCGCGCTGGTAGATGATGAGGCCGGTTGTCTCCGCGCCTACATCCACGAGCGCCGCGCCAAACTCTTTGTCATCTTCAGTTAGCGACGCTTCCGCGGCGGCCAACTGCTCCAGGACCATGTCCGCGACGACCAACCCGGCGCGGTTGACGGCATTGATTGCGTTCTGACGTGCGGTCACAGGGCTCGTAACGATGTGCACCTTCACCGCGAGACGCGCGCCGATCATGCCCACCGGATCGTTTATGCCGTCCTGATCGTCGACGATGAATTCCTGTGGCAAGCGATCCACGATCTCGCGACCGGCGGGAAGCTGAATCGCACACGCGGAGTCGATCGCGCGACGCACGTCTTCAGCGACGATCTCGCGATCGCGACCCGAAACGGCGACGATCGCCTGGCCGTTGAAGCCGAGAATGTGCGAGCCCGCGAGATTGATTGTGACTTCTTCCGCTTCCAAACCACTCATCCGTTCTGCTTCTTCGACTGCTTTCTTGATCGCGTCGACGGCCGCGTCGGGATTTACGATCACGCCTTTGCGCAGACCGCGCGCATCCGCTTCACCAATGCCGACGATCTCGAGCAATCCGCCGTCACCAGGTTCACCCGCAATACACGTCACCTTACTGGTCCCAATGTCGAGACCGATTGTGTGTTGCGTGCGCTTGGCCATCGGGGTTTTGCTCCTTTATCCACAGATTACACAGATTCTTCTGAGCATCTGTGTTACCTGTGGATTATTCGTCTTTGCGTTCACCGGTTACTAACCCAACGATTGCTCTCTTCCCCTGGCTCAAATCGATGTAACTGATCAACGGACCACGCGCCGTTTGGCGTTGCGCGTCGAGCACCGTCAACGCTTTCTGCAAACGCGTACCTTGCTCCTGCGAGCCCAGACGCACTTCGATCTGCGAGTCGTCGCCGGCGAGTTGCACGCGCACGTCACGCAGGTCCATCAGGTTCACTTCACTGACGCGCTCCGAAAGTCCCTGCGCGTCCCAGTCCTTTTGTAGTTCGAGAAACTTCGCGACGCGGGCGCGGTTTTCGGTTCGTCCGGGTTCCTCTTCACTCCAGCCGCGCAAGAAGAACGACGGCATTTGATCGGCCGGCGCCATCTCGCCGAGATAGACCGCGTCGTCGTCTACCCAAACGAACCGGCCCGACGAATTTCGAACGACCGCACGCGGCTGGCGCTCGCTGATGCGTACGCGAATTCCGTCTGGCAACACGCGCGTGACGATGGCGTTGCGCACCCACGGCAAACGTTCGAGATCCTCGCTGATCGCCTGAAGGTCGGCGCGCCACACACCGGTTTCGCTCACGTCGCGCCGCACCACTGCTTGAATGTCTGCGACCGAGGCGCGCGATGCGCCTTTCGTCTCCACCTTTTTGATCTGAAAGAAACTCGCGGACGCTGCGGCGCGATAGACGACCACCACGAGCAAACAGACGATCGCGATCGCAGCGATGCGCAACGCCGTCGGAACGTAACCGAGCAGCGATCGCAAACGCGCGCCAATCGACTCACCCGAAGCGCGTTTGGCCGGACGTTGGCCCGCGGCCGAACGCGACTTGCCGATGCCCGTGCGGTTCCCAACCTTCTGCGGAATGACCTGCTCTCTCACGCTTGTTCCTCCCTTCCTGCTTCATCGCGTTCTCTGTCCGTGTTCTCCGTGTCCGTCCGCGGCTCCGCGTTCGAGCGCCACAGCTCAACCTCGTACTCGAGTTCAATGCCTTGTTCCCTTCTTACTCGCTCGCGGATCTCTTCCGCCAACGCGAGTGCATCTTCAGCACGTGCGTTCTCGCCTTCAGTGACGATGAAGTTCGCATGCACCGGCGAAACGATCGCGCTACCTCGGCGCTGCCCCTTCATTCCCATCTCGTCGATGATCTTGCCGGTGCCGGTCGTGCTCGCCGGCGGGTTCTTGAAGAAACAGCCGGCGGAACGCGCGCCGTGTGGTTGCGTCGAAAGCCGGCGACTC